>CAZHIK010000054.1:0-18621 GCA_964532635.1 uncultured Enterobacterales bacterium | reverse complement strand
CTGGACGAGGCCGAAGAGGCGGTGAGCCCGTGAGCCTGCGTTCCATCCTGGCCCTGGGGACCGCAGCCTCCCTGCTGTGGGCCGCTGCATCCTGCTCAGCACCCGAGCCCCCTGCTCCGGCAGCCGAACCCACCCAGCCAGCGGCTCCGGCCAGCCACGCCCCGCCTCCACCCGGGCCCTCCCCGGGTCCGGGTGGACACACCACCGCCCTGGTCAAGCAGGCCAGCCTGGTGCACGCGGCCCACATCCAGGGCATGGCGGCGGTGGGGCGCTACCTCGAGACCGAGGACAAGGACCTGCTCGAGGGCGCCGTCGAGCAATTCCATCGAGCGATTCCCCCCGAGAACCTGCCTGGAGCGGACCTGCGGGGCCGCCCGCCCGAGTCCCTGCTGGACTGCCAGAAGTCCCTGATGTTCATGGCCTGGAGCCGAGAGCAGCTGGGCGACGACAGCCTGCGGCTGTGGCTGCACGAGCAGGACATCATCGACCGCGACGCCTACGACTTCTTCTTCGGCACCCAGCCCATGGCCGAGGTGGTGGCCTGGGTCAACGTCCTGGACTGCCAGGAGAACCTGAAGGCCGTCCAAGAAGCCCTCGAGCGCTACGGACACGAGCACCAGCGCCAGTTTCCCGAGTCCCTCGACGCACTGGTGCCCCACTATCTCCCGGAGCTGCCCACCTGCCCTGCCAGCGGGAGCTGCAGCTACTGCGACGGCTACCGCCGCACCGCGGATGGCCGAGGCTTCGATCTGGTCTGCGACGACCACCCTCTGCTGGGGGATGGCGCCCTCGCCATCGCCTCGGGCCAGCAAGGTGGCGCCGCAATGGACCCGGACCTCGAGCAACGCTTCAAGGTCTTCACCATGCTCACCGGGGGCTACACCGACAGCCACCGGGTGGAGCGTCACCTGCCCCACCTCGCCCAGGCCGCCCAGCTGGGCCCAGGTGACGTGGTGGCCGACATTGGCTCTGGCCCCGGCCTGTTCACCCACCGCTTCGCTGACGCCGTGGGCGCGGAAGGCCGCGTGATCGCAGTGGACATCAACGCCAGCGTGCTGCACTTCGTGGACTTCGTAGCCGCGCGGCGCAGCGGCGAGGTCGAGACCGTGCTGGCCGAGAAGACCGACTGCGAGATCCCCGCAGAGACCCTGGACAGCGCACTGGTGATCCAGACCTACCATGCCATGCTGGACCTGCAGCGCCCCAGCGACCCTCAGCAGTACGAGCGCATGGTGCGCCCCTGGCTGGAGTCCATCCACCGCGCGATGCGGCCGGGGGGCCGGCTGGTGATCCAGGACACCGACCTGCCGGTGGACGTCCTGAAGCGCCAACTCGAAGGCGCGGGCTTCGCCTTCGTGGACCACAAGACGCTGCTGGATCGAAACTTCATCCTGGTGTTCGAGCGCCCAAGCGGTTGACGACACCGATCCACGGAGGCGGCTGATGGCCCCCAACCGGCCCGAACTCACCGACCTGATCGAGCGCAGCATCGCCGCGCTGGCGGTGATCGACGAGCAGGGGCGGTACCTGCTGCGCAGCCACGGCCTGGCGGCGCTCACCGGCCACGAAACCGACGAACTCGACGTGTTCGGTCGCATCCGAAAGGCCTGTGCCAACGAAGCCGAAGCCCAGGCTCTGATCGAAGGATGGCGCCACCACCAAGCCACCGGCGAACCCGTGGAGCAGACCGCCCGCTTCGAGCACGCCGAGGGTGGCCAGCGCTGGGTCCGTCTCCACCTGTCTCGCCAGGGCACCCACCGCATCCTCCACGCCGTAGACATCACCGACCTGGTGCGCACCCAGCACACCCTCGCCGAGCGCGAGCACCGCTTCCGCTCGTTCTTCGAGTCCGCTCCAGTGGGCATGGCCATCCTGGACGACAGCGGCATCCTCCAGGCCAATCCCGCCTTCTGCCGTATGCTCGGCCGCGAGCACCGCGACCTGCTGCGTCGGACCATGCGTGACCTCACCCACCCCGACGACATGGCGGCCAGCCAGCGCGCTACCGCCGCGGTCCTCAGCGGCGAGCAGCGCGTGATCGCCGTGGAGAAGCGCTACCTGCGAGCCGATGGAGGCGTGGTCCACGCCCGCACCACCCTCACCCGCAGCCAGCTCGATCCCGGCGGCCGGGACCTGTCCTTCGTGATGGTGGAAGACATCACCGAGCGCAAGGCCATGGAGGAGGACCTGCTCAAGGTCCAGAAGCTCGAGTCCCTGGGCGTACTCGCTGGCGGCATCGCCCACGACTTCAACAACATGCTCACGACCGTACTGGGAAACGTCGAGATGGTGCGCGAGGCCCTCGACGCCTCGAGCCCCCTGCAGCGCAAGCTCGATCGGGCCGAGAAGGCCGCGCTGCGGGCGCGGGATCTCACCCTGCAGCTGCAGACCTTCGCCAGCGGTGGCGAGCCGATGCGCCGCGTGATCCGGCTGGCCGATGTGCTGCGGGAGTCAGCGGAGCTCTGCTTCCGGGGCAGCCGCACCCTGCCCGAGATCGAGATCGAGCCCGACCTCCCCCTGGCGGAGCTCGACGCTGGCCAGATCGCCCAGGCCCTCAACAACCTGTTCATCAATGCCATCCAGGCCATGCCTCAGGGTGGCACCGCCGGGATCAGCCTCCGCGCCGTGACCCTCGAGGCCGAGGAGCTGCCCCCTCTGCCTGCCGGGCGCTACCTGCGCGTAGTGGTCCGCGATGGGGGTGTGGGCATCCCGCCCGAGCACCTCGAGCGCATCTTCGATCCCTACTACACCACCAAGCGCTCGGGGCGCGGCCTCGGTCTGGCCATCGCCTTTGGGGTGGTCAAGCGCCACGGCGGTCACCTGCAGGCGTCGTCCGAGCCCAGCCGAGGCTCCACGTTCACCCTCTACCTGCCGGCCTCGCCGGCCAGCGAAGTGGACGCCCAGATCGACGAAGAGGCATCCCTCGAGTCCAGCAGCGGGCGGGTCCTGGTGATGGACGACGAACCCACCATCCGGGAGCTGGTGCAGGAACTGCTCTCCCACTTCGGCTATCGGGTCGACACCGCCTGCCACGGTGACGAGGCGCTGGTCATGGTGCAGCAGGCCGCCCGACAGGGTGACCCCTACCGTGCCGCGATCCTCGACCTGACCATCCCCGGTGGGCGGGGCGGCCAGGCCATCGTGCGCGAGCTGTGCAGCATCGACCCGGAGCTCCGCACCATCGTGATGAGCGGCTACTCCACCGACGCCATCATGTCCCGCTACGAGCACCGCGGCTTCCACGGCGCCGTGCCCAAGCCGTGCTCCACCCGAGCGCTGGTGATGGAGCTGCAGCGGGTGCTGGGGGAGCGAGGCTAATCCTCGACCATCACCTGCAGCCGCAGGCCCACCTCGATCTCGTGCTCTCGCCCGAAGGGATCCACCACCTCGGCGTCTGCCAGCGGGCTGGTGGCCAGGTGGTCCTCCAGCAGGTCGCTCACACGCTCCAGCAGCGCCTGGCGGGTCTCGAAGCTCTCGCACTCACCGTCGATCTCGAGCGTCCACTCCATCGTCGGGTTCCTCCCAGGTGGGGGTGGTGCTGTTGGTGTCACAGCCAGTGCCCTCGATATCCTCACCCACCTGCCAGGTCTCGTCGTCGAGCAAGGCCTTGTACTCGAAGGTGGAGTCCTCGATCTCGCTCGAGGCCCAGACCCACTCCCCCGCGGCGCGCTCCCAGGCCGGCTGGCCGAAGCTCCAGTCCAGGGGAAAGTCCGTGCCCCGCACCGCCACCCACTGGCTGGGTTCGACCGTGACGTTCACGACGATCTCGGTCCGGCAGCTGTCCTCACCTGCGCCGGGCTCGTACCACGCTGCGACACCGGGGTGAGCCGACACCGCCGGTCCGCTGCTGCCATCGAACAGCGTCGCCGAGGACAGCGCGCTCCAGGAGGCGCTGCGATGGTGCAGCACGTGCCGACGGTCATCGTCCTGCTCGGCGCTGTCCTCGACGAAGCCGGCTCCCGTCTGGGCCCAGACGGCGCTCGAGCGGTTCTCGTCGGCGAAGTCTCCCGCCAGCAGCAGCTCGAAGGACGACGCGCTCCCGACTACGGCCGCAGCCATGGCCCGAGCCTGGATGCCGCGCACATCCTCGTCCCCCTCCTCGAGCTGGGTGGTGTAGACCCTGGTCCCCGTGTCGATCTCCGCTCCCAGCAGCCAGCGCTCCGCGCCGCCCTGCTGCACGTAGGGCATGGCGAAGGGCTCCTCGAGTCCACCCCGCGCCAGCAGCGCCAGGCCCAGCTCCCGACTCCCGTCGCTCGTGGTGACCTGCTCGAGCGAAGACCACGACACACCGCTTCGATCCTCGAGGGCTCCATGCAACAGCGCCAGAGCGTCGTCGCCCCCGAGGTCCCGGCAGACCTCCTGCAGCGCGAGCACCGCGATGCCCTGCTCGAGCACCAACTCGGCGACGGCTTCGGCGCGCTCGGCCTCGCTCGAAAAGCCGGTGCCAACCAGCTCCAGGCAGCCCAGCCCCAGGCTCAGGACACCCCAGGGCTCGGGCCAGCCCTCGGGGGGTTCCACGGGGGAGTCCGTGTCCTGCGCGTCGGTCTCACCAGGAGGCTCACCGCTGTCGACGGCGCTATCGACGGGATCGGAGGGGGGGCAGCCGAGGAGTAGGAAGAGGAGGATGGCAGGCATGGCCGCTCCGTAACTCACTCGTGAGCGACTAGCCCAGCCAGCACGCGGATGCGCGGAGAGCCTTCCTGAGGCAGCGGCCAACCACCATCGGCCCCCAGCACCCGGTCATCCGAACGAAGCAGATCCACCACCGCGTCGCGCACAAGCAGATCGTGCACAGTGGCCCGCGAGGCGTCCACGCCACCGAACAGGTGCACCATGTCGTCCTTGCGCTCGTAGACGTAGTCCGGCAGCAGCACCACCAGCTCCTCGTCGGGCGCGATGGCGCGGCCGTCGGCCAGGCGCACGGACAGCAGCCGATCCACCTCCCAGTCCTCGATCCGACCATCCCCGTTGCGATCCCGAGCCGGGGCGTCCGCCGATCCCAGCACCAGCCGCAGGCCGGAGACCTGTAGCAGCGAGTGAGCGCCGCTGGTGCCGATGCGCAGCAGCTCGAGCAGCTCGGCCCCCGTCAGCCGGACCTGGACCACCCGGCTGTCGATGGGCAGCACGCCGTAGGCGTCGCAGAAACCGATGGGCCCAGCGTTCAGATCCGCCCGCAGGCTGCCGCTGTTGACCAAGGCGATGTCGGCCTCGGGCACAGCAGCCAGCAGCGCATCGGTGGCCAGGTTGCCCAGGGCGCTCTCGCTTCCCCGGGTGCGCTGCAGGGACCGCTCGGCCGTGGCCAACCGCTCGGTGCAGAGCGCCGCGACCCGCTCCACCCAAGGGGCGAGCAGGGCGCCCACCGCCGGATCAGGCTCGATGGGCCGACCGTCGATGAGCAGCGGACTCCAGGGGCCCTCGGCTCGCGGGTCCAGGCAGTCGCTGCCTGCGGTGGGGCGCTCGGCGCACAGCGGCGTGGGCTCCCGAGCCCGGCTCCGGCTGGGATCCACCCGACCCGTGCTGGGATCGAAGACCAGGTCGATCCGGGACAGCCAACGCCCGCGGGCTCCCGCCTCCACCACAGGCACGCCGTCGGCCAGCGCCCCGATGTGAGCGTGCCGATGGCCCAGCACGATGGCGTCGATCTGGCCCGGGGCGGCCTCGAGCACGTCGGCGAGCTCGCCGTCCGGCTCGCAGTGCCCGATCACCGGTCCGGCGTCATCACCGACGCAGCCACCGTCCAGGTGTCCGACCACCACCACCACCTGAGCGCCCGCTTCGCGCAGCGCCGCGATCTCAGCGACGGCCGCCGGGCCCGGGGGCTCGACGGAGAGGCCATCGGCGGTGCCTCCCACCGCGTAGTGGATGGTCTTGACGGTGGACAGGCCCACCACCCCCACAGACACACCGCCAGCGTCGAGCAACACCGAGCGCTGCAGCCCATCGGGGAGGGGCCCGCCGTCCGAGGCCAGGTTGGCGGACAGGACGGGGAAGGTCGCGGCCGCCAGGAAGGCCTCCAGGGCCCCCTGGGGATCGATCCCCGGATCGCGAGCCCCCGCCTCCCCCACCGGGCCATAGTCCAGCTCGTGGTTGCCCAACGCCGCAGCGTCGACGCCGAGGTGGCCATAGAGCTCGGCTACGGGCAATCCCTCGAAGCGGTTGACCAACAGGGGCCCCTGCAGCATGTCGCCCGCATCCAGCAGCAGCGTGTGCTCGGGGTTCTCGGCACGCGCCGCCGCGATGTAGGACGCCAGCAGCGCCGCCCCTCCGCGCTTGGGTCCCTCCTGGGCTGCCCCCACGGGTCGATCGAGCAGCGCACCGTGCAGATCGTTGATGCCCAGCAGGGTCAGCCGGACGGGCTCGGTTGGCGTTGCGGGCTGGGGCGTGGCGCAGGAGGAGAGCACCGCCGCCGCGAGCAGAAAGGAGCCGATGCGAAGCATGATCCCTTGCTATCCGATCGGAACCACGCCGG
Source organism: uncultured Enterobacterales bacterium (assembly GCA_964532635.1). GTDB lineage: Bacteria > Myxococcota_A > UBA796 > UBA796 > JAFGLY01 > CALDOK01. Next base: position 12,152 of record CAZHIK010000054.1, on the reverse strand, counting down.
GACCGCACCGGGGCCACCACGAGCATCGCAGTCCGCCGGCTTTGACATTCCCCCACCCATCCCTCACCATGTCGCGACGAGCTGAGCCAAGCCCCTGTCCCGGACGACATCATGCGTGTTCTCACCCTCACCCAGCCCGTCACCTCTGCGCTCCTGATCCCCTTGCTCCTGTGCGCCTGTCCGAGGCGGAGCCTCGAGCCATCCGCGGCCGGTTTGCCCGCGGTGGAGGCCGCCCCGCCCCAGCCTCCCACGGACGCTCTGCGCCCCCTCGAGGCCGAGGAATGCACAGCGCTCGCAGACGCCCTGGGCCAACGCCTGGGCCTGGTCGGAACTCGGAGCGAAGCCGAGATCAGAGACTTCTCGACCGACCAGGATGGCACCGGCTGCGGCGTGCACTTCGAGCCAGCGAGCACCAGCTTCGATGACCTCCCGGCACTGGAGGAGGCAGCCAGGACGATGCTCGAGGAGAGAGGTTGGTACCAGGACAAGCGCCTGGCTGCAGACGGCCCCGGCTCCACAGTGACGGGCCTCCGCAACCACGAGGACGGTCTCTGCATGGTGAGCGCCTCGGTGGAGCCGATGGACATGAGCCTCTGCCCAGGAGACGAGCCGCTCTTCACGTGCATGGATCGACTCCCACCCGAACAGATCCGCTACCAGCTCGGTCTGAACTGTGCCCAAGGCAGCCAACATCCACCCCCAGCGGGCTGAGCACAAGCTCGTGGGGTCGAAGCCCCCTAGTAGTCGGCCACAGGGATTCTGACCGATCCCGAGATGTTCCGCGAATTGATGTAGGGGAGGGGTTTATCCCCTCCCGAAGCCCGGTATCGGCGGGCGGGGGTGAACCGCGCGCGGAGCGATACATTCGCATCGGTCGAAACTCCTGCGTCGTCATACTAGCGGGCCTCGACCGGTTCCACCTCGAAGCTCTGCTCGAACTGCACCCCGTTGACCTCGTCGCTCATGGTCAGGGTGATCTGGCCGGGCTCGATGAAGTAGACCGAGGCTTGCTCCTCGTGGCCCCAGATGCCGTCCTCGTAGATGCCGTCCAGCTCGTACGCCGTGACCACAGAGCTGGCGGGGTCGGCGCTCATGCTCGCCGCGAACACCCCCGCGATGCGATCGCCGGCGGCGTCCAAGGGGTAGGGCACGTAGGCCACCTGGGTGCCCTCGGGCACCACCGGCGTGTTGGCCTGGCTCTTCTCGAACTCGTCGTGGTTGGGCTCGCGGAGCCAGGTGACCGCGTCCAGTTCGACGGGGGTATCGAACCACAGGGTGATGGTGTCGAACAGCGCGCCGTCCAGGTAGGACTCGATGGTGTAGTCGCCGGGGCTGGGGGCGTTGACGAAGATGGTGGGCACGTCGGCTTCGCTCTCGCCCTGCTCGAGGATCGCGTCGCCCGAGACGTGGTGCTCGATGTCCCCGGGCTCGTCCACGTCACCTTCACCCTTCTCGGTGAGATCCGTGCTGATGGTCTGGGTGTGCCCCGTGACGATGGAGACCTCGGTCAGCTCGCCGCTGGGGATCTCGTAGTAGGTGTACAGCGAGTACTGGATGCGCCCCAGCTCTCCGGTGGAGCTGGTGACGTCACCGCAGCCGATGCAGAGGCAGGCGAGCAAGGTGGCCTGGAGCAGGCCGAGGATCCGGGACATGATTCCTCCAGGGGATGGGGCGAGGCTCACGGGCCGCTCAACCGTCGCCTGGGTCACACAGCCGGGCTTGGCTGCGATGAGCCGACGGGTCCCCGAACGATATCAGGGCCTTGTCTCGTCCACCAGACCCACACGCCGCCACCGGGGCACGCTCGCCGCGGTCGCCTCTCCCGCGCCTGTCCCGGCTGCGCCGGGAGGCGATGCTCTGTCCGCCTCGGCTACTTCTCTTCCCACTCCGGCTCACCGTTGAGGTTGGTGATGGTGCCGTAGTTTTCGAAAACCGCCACGGTGGTGTCGCGGACGTTCAGGCCGTGGATGGTGCCAAAGCTGACGAAGCTGTCCAGCTCGCCCGAGATCAGCTGAAGGCTACTGATCTCCTCGGACACGGTCTCGATGAACTCGTCGGAGACGGTCTCGATGAACTCGTCGGAGACGGTCTCGATGAACTCGTCGCTGGGCATGCCCACGATCAGCTCGCCCAGGCCACTGGAGTCGAGCTGCAGGGCGGCGAAGTCACCGGAGACCAACAGCGTGTCCAGCTCCACGTCGCCCACCGCAATCCGAGCGCCGCCGCCGACCATGGCGAGCTTGCTGGAGGTGGCGTCGGTGGGAGCGTACCAGAGGTTGTCGATGCTGCGTGTGGTGCGGCGGTCGTCCAGCTCGACGATCTCCACGTCGGAGACATCCCGTACGATGCTGCTACCCCTGCTGTTGCCCGGGCTGTCGGTGCAGTCGACCTTGCAGGCGACGATGTCATTGGCGGCCGAAGGATTGGCGAAGAGCAGGGCAGTGGCGAGAGTGGCGAACATGACGGTCCTCGGGAATGAGTGAAGCTGGAGCCCCCTTGTCCCGCGAACAATCCTCGGTGGATGTGCCGATGCAATTGAAATAAAACGTTTCAACTATCGCATGTTCTCAACGACGATAATGCTCGAGAGCTCGCCGCCCTCACCGGACCCTCGCAACCCAGCGAGGCGTGCTTGGACTGACGCCACGGACACCGCCGGGCTCACTGTACCGGGCTTCCTCACCACGCCCCGTGCGGCCCGCCTCGCTGCCCATGCCAGCAAAATGCGGTGGTGGTGGAGAGCGGGGCAGTGAAGAGGCCCAGGGTCAGGTCTGGATGAGCCCGACCGGCGCGGCACAGTCCTGCGAACCCAGCGGCGTTACCTCTGGGACCAAGGAGAGTACCGCACCCGCTCCGCGATCAGGTCCCAGGCGATCCAGGGCCCCGAGGGCTTTCGTCCAGGAGCGCCGTGCGGTGGCTGAGCGCCCGATCTCCGTAGGCCACACAGAGGGACAGGGCGAGGCAGCCAGGTACAAAAGTGCGCATGCGACAGGCTCTGGCAGGAGGGACAGGACAAGCTGCCACGCAGCGTCGCAGCGCGCCAGAGGCAACCACAGGCCCACCAGCCGACCCCCGGGCTAAGCTGCTCACCCCCCAGGAGCGCCCATGTCCGAGCCCCGCCAGCACATCCGGTCCATCACCCCGGAAGACCTCGCGAATCCCCACCCCATCTTCGCGGTCTGGGAGCTGACCCTGGCCTGCGATCAGGCATGCCGCCACTGCGGCAGCCGCGCGGGGCTGGCCCGGGAGTCAGAGCTGTCCCGCAGAGAGGCGCTGGATCTGGTCGCCCAGCTTGCGCAAGCCGGCGTGCGCGAGGTGGCCCTGATCGGTGGCGAAGCCTACCTGCGGGACGACTGGATCGACATCATCCAGGCGATCACGGACAAGGGTATGCGCTGCACCATGGTCAGCGGCGGGCGGAGGCTCACGGCCGAGCGGATCAGGGCCGCGGCGTCTGCGGGCCTGTGGTCACTGTCCCTGTCCATCGACGGCGCCCAGCCCAGCCACGACGGCCTGCGGGCCGTGGCCGGTTCCTGGGACGCCGCCATCCGGGGGCTCGACCTGGTGGGAGAGGCGGGCGTACACCCCACCGTCAACACCCAGGTCAACCAGGTCAACCGGCACGAGCTCGAGGAGCTGGGTGCCGTCCTGGCCGACCACGGCGCCAAGGCCTGGCAGCTTCAGCTCACCAACCCCATGGGCCGCGCGGCGGATGAGGATCGGCTGGTGCTGCAGCCCTGGATGCTCCACGAGCTGATGCCCCGCCTCGAGGCGCTGACCCTGGCCATGCGAACCCGGGGCTGCACCCTGCACGCCGCCAACAACCTGGGCTACTTCGGCCCCCACGAGGGCGCGCTCCGGCTGGGGGGCCACTGGATCGGCTGTCAGGGCGGCCGCTTCTCCATCGGCATCCAGTCCGACGGCGGCATCAAGGCTTGCTCATCCCTGCCCGCGGCTCCGTACACCGGAGCCTCCATCCGCCAACGAAGCTTGGCCGAGATCCTGGAGCGCGAAGCGGCCCTGGCCGCCGTAGCGGAGCGCAGCGTCGATGATCTCTGGGGCTTCTGCCGGCGCTGCTACTACGCGAAGATGTGCCTGGCTGGCTGCGTGTGGACGGCCCACACCTTCTTCGGTCGCCCTGGCAACATGCCCTTCTGCCACCACCGGGTGATCGAGCTGAAGGCCCAGGGCCTGCGCGAGCGGCTGGTGCAGGTGCAGCCCGCCCCCGGGCAGGCCTTCGATCACGGCCGCTGGGAGCTGGTGGTGGAGCCGTGGGTGGACGAGGCCTAGCCTACTCCTCCGGGCAGTCGTCCACGTCGTCGGCGTCGATCAGATCGTCGCAGTCGTTGTCGATGGTGTCGTCGCAGATCTCGGTGGCGTCGGGGTTGACGTCAGCGTTGTTGTCGTCGCAGTCCTCGAGCACAGTGAAGCCGTCCCCGTCCACGTCCGCTACGCCGGTGTCGTCCTTCAGATCGGTGTCGACGTACATGCCCGCCGGGCCGTAGCAGGCCATCAGCACCATGGTGGAGGCCACCAGGGCGGCGTTCTTGAGCTTCTTGGCCAGGCTGCTGCCACCCTTGCTGCAGAAGGGGCAGACCGTCTCGTCGCTCATGTGATGGCGACCACAGTGTTCGCAGCGGACCATGGGTTCCTCCTCGTGGATTGGTGAGAGGGTACACCGAGTCCACTGGGGTGGGCAAGCGCGACGGGTCGGATAGAAGCTCCCCTTCCCAGGAGGTCCCCATGGCCGAAGAGTTCGTCTACCAGATGATCCGGGTCGACAAGGTGCTCCCCAACGGGCGGCGCATCCTGCACCCCACCTCCCTGTCCTTCTATTCCGACGCGAAGATCGGAGTCATTGGGCACAACGGCGCAGGCAAGTCCACGGTGCTGCGCATCATGGCTGGGCTGGACGATGCCCACGGGGGCCACGCCCTGCTGCGGGAGGGCGCCACCGTCGGCTTCCTGCCCCAGGAGCCGCAGCTCGACCCCACCCTGGACGTACGGGGCAACATCGAGCTGGGCCTTGCTCACCTCCGGGATCTCATGGAGCGCTACGAGGCGCTGTCCATGAAGTTCGCGGAGCCCATGAGCGACGACGAGATGAACGCCCTGTTCGAAGAGCAGGGGGCGCTGCAGGACCGCATCGACGCCCTGAACGCCTGGGAGATCGACTCGATGCTCGATGTGGCCATGGACGCCCTGCGGGTGCCACCAGGGGAGATGTCCGTGGAGCACTTGAGCGGCGGCGAGCGCCGCCGGGTGGCCCTGTGCCGGCTGCTGCTCGAAAAGCCCGATCTGCTGCTGCTGGATGAGCCCACCAACCACCTGGACGCCGAGAGCGTGGCCTGGCTCGAGCGCCACCTGGGCGCCTACCACGGCTGCGTCATCTGCGTGACCCACGACCGCTACTTCATGGAGAACGTGGCCCAGTGGATCCTGGAGCTCGATCACGGCAAGGCCTACCCCTGGCACGGCAACTACTCGGGCTGGCTCGAACAAAAGCAAGAGCGGCTGCGCCGTGAGCAGAAGACCGAGACCCGCCGCCAGCGCACCTTGGCCCGGGAGCTCGAGTGGGTGCGCGCCTCGCCCCGCGCCCGGCAGGCCAAGTCCAAGGCCCGCTACACCGCCTACGAGGCCCTGGTGGCCGCTGAGCGCGACAAGCGCCACAGCACCGGCGCCTCCATCTCCATCCCCCTGTCCAAGCGCCTGGGCCAGCGGGTGGTCAAGGCCAGCGGCCTGCGCAAGGCCTATGGCGACAAGCTGCTGTTCGACGGGGTGGACTTCGAGCTGCCCGCTGGCGGCATCGTGGGCGTGATCGGGGCCAACGGCGCCGGCAAGACCACCCTGTTCCGCATGTTGGTGGACCAGGAGCATCCCGACGACGGCACCCTCGAGGTCGGGGACACCGTCGACATCGGCTATGTGGACCAGGCCCGCGACGCACTGCAGGCCGAAAAGACCGTCTGGGAAGAGATCTCCGAGGGCAATCAGGAGCTCGAGATCGGCGGCCGCATGGTCAACTCCCGCGCCTACGTCTCGGCCTTCAACTTCGCCGGCGCCGACCAGCAGCAGCCCGTGGGCACGCTGTCCGGCGGCGAGCGCAACCGGGTCCACCTGGCCAAGCTGCTGCGCCGGGGCTGCAACCTGCTGCTGCTGGACGAGCCCACCAACGATCTGGACGTCGAGACCCTGCGCAACCTCGAAGACGCGATCTCCGAGTTCCCCGGCTGCGCCGTCGTCATCAGCCATGACCGCTGGTTCCTCGACCGCATCGCCACCCACATCCTGGCCTTCGAGGGCGACTCACGAGTGACCTGGTTCGAGGGTGCCTTCGCGGACTACGAAAAGGACAAGCGCCGCCGCCTGGGCGACGAAGCCGCACAGCCACGTCGCATCAAGTACCGCAAGCTCACCCGGGGCTGAGACGCGGTCCCGAAGCGCGGACCAACACGAACACGACAACGAGATCACGATCGGGGCTCCAGGGAACACCCCAGCCCCCCTACAACACCGGCCAGCACGCCCTGGCACAGGTCTTGCTACCTCAGCTGGCGTCCCCGTCGACCGCCCGCCCCAGGAGCCCCCATGACCCGCCGTAGCCTCTCCCTCGCCGCCGTATCCCTGCTGCTCGCCGTTGGCTGCCGCCCCGATCCGCGCGAGATCACCCAGGTCTACGCCGAGCTGGAGCCCATCGTGCAGGGCAGCAACGACTTCGCCTGGGACTCCTGGCAGGCCAGCCGCGACCACATCGAGGGCAACATGTTCTACTCGGCGTTTTCGCAGGTGGCGGCCATGTCCATGGTCTACGCCGGTGCCGAGGGTGACACCGAGGTCGAGCTGGCTGAAGCCCTGAGCGTCCCCGAGGGCGGCGAAGAGGACTGGCACCGCCACCTGGGCCTGCTCATCGATGATCTCTCTGGCGAGCACCACCGCCCTTACACCCTGTACACCGCCAACCAGCTGTGGGGGCAGGCCGACTACCCCTGGGAGCAGCCCTTCCTGGACGTGATGGACCTCGAGTACCAGGCCCCCCTCGAGGACGTGGACTTCAAACAGGACCCCGAGGCCGCCCGCGCTGACATCAACGACTGGGTGGCCAAGCAGACCCACGACCGTATCCCCGAGCTGTTCTCCCAGGGCGACATCGACGCCCTGTCCCGCCTGGTGCTGGCCAACGCCATCTACTTCCTGGCTGACTGGGACCTGCCCTTCGAGGAGGACGACACCCAGGACATGGACTTCGAGCTGGCCGACGGCTCCACGGTCCAGGTAGCCATGATGATCCAGAGCGAGGAGCACAACTTCGCCGACCTCGAGGGGCTCAAGCTGCTGGAGATGAGCTACGAGAGCGGCGAGGTCTCCATGGTCTTCATCCTCCCCGACGAGGCTGACGGCCTCGAGGCCCTCGAGGACGAGCTGAGCACCGATCAGGTGGACGCTTGGCTCGACGAGCTGAACGACACCGAGGTGTCGGTGCGCATCCCGAGCTTCCAGATGGAGACCGAGTTCCCCATCGAGGACGTGCTCGTCGACCTGGGCGTGGAGACCGCCTGGCTCGAGGGCACCGCCGACTTCTCCGGAATGCTCGATCGCGACGTCGAGAAGCTCTGGCTGGCCCGCGTGGTCCACAAGGCCTTCGTCCGCCTGGACGAAGAAGGAACCGAGGCCGCCGCCGCCACCGGCGCGGTCATGGCCGGCGAGCTGAGTGCCGAGCCCGGTGAGCCCGCCACCTTCCACGCCGACCACCCCTTCATCTTCATGATCCGTGACCGCCTCACCGGAACCATCCTCTTCCAAGGCCGCATGAGTGATCCCTCCGAAGCCCCTCTTCAGGACTAGCGGCCTCCCCTCGGGGGCCGTCCGACTGGGTGAGACGGACCCAGGCCGGACGGCCCCCGTTTTGATCCTGCTGCCCGGCATCGTGGACCCCTCGCGCTACGCCCCAGCGCGGCGCTGGGATCCGCCGAGTCGGCGCTGGCCCCCCATGCCCTTCGAGCCCTTCGAGGAGCCGCCACCGGAGCCGCAGCCGATCCACGAAGACGAGGAGGATGGGGGCGTGGACTCGATGCTGGTGGGGCTGATGCAGTAGGCCGGGTGGCCAGTCGCTCCGTCCTCGGGGGAGCTGGAGTTCACCATCCCCGCGTCTCGGCGAGTGGAGTCCTCTATTCGAAGATGCGTCGTAGGCTCGAGTCAGCTTGCCTCGACGAGTTGTCCTACGTGCACTCACTGCCCGCGCCGAGAGGGGATCCCGCCGCTGAGTTGCCCAGGCCTCCGACCACTCGAGACGTCGCAGGAGGGATCACGTCGCCGACCTGGCGGTCACCGCCCTCCACGTCCGAGGTCGTCGAACCAGGATGGCAGAGGCGTCCGACCCGGAGCGGTAACCGGGGGCCCGTCGGGCTATCGTAATGGACCGCTACGCCACCGGGCGTCGTTCGCCATGTCTCCTGCCTCCGTCATCCCTCTGCTCCTCCCCCTGGCGGCTGTTCTGGCCACCGCCTGCCAGCCCGTTGGCGTGGACAGCGCACATGACAGTGGCGACCGGAAGGCCTGTCGCGATCTGAACTGCGACGGCTGGCCGGATCTCGTCTTCGCCAACTACGGCCAGCCAGGCGATCTGACGCAGACTTCCTACGTCTACTGGGGGCAGGAGGGGGGCTACGAAGCGTCCGAGCGCCTGGAGTTGCCCACCCTGGGCGCCTCGGATGTGGCCGCCGCAGACCTCGACGGCGACGGCTACCAGGATCTGGTCTTCGCCAACTACGCCACCGAGGAGACGGAGGCGCCCTCCTACATCTACTGGGGCACCGATGGGGGCTTGGAGACCGAGCCGGAGCCCATCCCCTCCGACTGTGCCGCAGCGGTGAGCCTGGCCCACGCCGATGGTGACGACCTCCTCGACATCCTGCTCTCCAACAACGGCGGTGAGTTCGACTACAACACCGACTCCACCCTCTACCTGGGTGGGGCGGATGGCTTCAGCCTGGACAACAGCGTGGGGCTGTTGACCTCGGGGGCCTGGGGCAACGATGTCGCTGATCTCAACGCCGACGGCTATCCGGATCTGCTCTTCGCCAACTCCTGCGAGCCAGAGCTGCACAACGCCGCCATCTGCATCTACTGGGGCGCCGCTTCGGGCTTCTCCAGCAGCCACTACCAGCAACTGTCCAGCTACAGCCCCCGCGATGTCGAGGCCGCAGACCTCAACGGCGACGGCTGGTTGGATGTGGTGGCCAGCGTGTTCCGTTTCAATGACGAACACGAGACCGAATCCCTGGTCTGGTGGGGGAGCGAGGAGGGGTTCTCCGGGGAGGCCGACCAGGCGCTCCTCACCCAGGGGGCGGTGGCCAGCAGCGTCGCCGACCTCGACCGGGACGGCTGGCCCGACATCCTCTTCTCCAACCACACCCATGGGGAGGAGCGAGCGCTGGAGTCGTGGATATACTGGGGCGGGGAAGGGGGCTTCGAGGAAGAACGGCGGGCGGGCCTCCCCACCACGGGGGCCTGGGGCAGCGCCGTGGGCGATCTGGACGGCGACGGCTGGCCCGAGGTGGTGGTGAGCAACAGCGGCACCAAGACCGAGCCCCAGCAGGAGTCCTGGATCTATTGGGGCGGAGAGGATGGCTTCAGCCAGGAGCGGCGCGACGGCTTGCCTACCGTGGGAGCCGCCGGGGTCGCCATCGTCGGAGCATTCTGAGCTGCCGGAGCCTGGGGGTCAGGGGCCCTCCGGGGCCAGCACGGTCAGGAAGCGGGGCGTGGGGTTGAAGCAGGTGCTACAGCGCAGCGCCAGCAACCAGATCCCCTCCTCATGCAGGCCGGCGAAAGCAGGGTCTGTGTCGCGGGCTGGCTCCATCATGGCCAGATCGGCGCCGATCTCTCCGCTGACGTCCAGCTCCCACAGCCCGCTGGCCAGCTCCTCCAGATCGAACAGTTGGCTCTCCAGGGCCTCCAGGCTGTGCGCTGCGTACCAGGCCACGCTGAGCCGATCCAGCTTGTAGCTGATCAACGGGTTGCCCAGGCCGTCCAGGGAAAGGTCGCTCCAGTCCAGCTCCCAGGGGCCGGCGGCGGGTACGGTGACACGCTCCAGGCTGTGGAGATCGGCGCTGAACTCCAGGCTGGCGGAGTCGTCACGGACGCTGCCGGTGGTGGCGCTGGCGTGGGGATCCGGCTCGAGAAAGAGGAAGGAGATCTGGGCCAGGGCGGTCTCGCTGTTCAGCAACATCAGCCAGGTCCCACTGCCCTCGAAGAAGTAGTTCTCCACTCCGGGGTAGCTGCCCAGCACCCCGAACTGAGAGAGCTGGCAGCGGGCCTGCTCTGGGATGCAGGTGAAGTAGCCGCCGACGTCCGCCATGATCAGCTGGTCGCTCACCAGCTTCTCGGTGACCTCCTCCTGACTCGAGGTCGGGAGGACCAGCAGCATCGCCTCATGCACGTCAGCCACGGGATCGATGGGATGCCCCAGCACATCCATCGTCAGGCCGCTCCAGTCCAGCAGCAGATCCTCGTACTCCGACAGGGCCTGGCTCTCGACCCGCAGCTGGGAGGTGTAGGAAAAGTTGTGGGCGTCCTCGAGGGCCACCGGGCCGTTCGCCCCGGGCTGGCAGGCTCCTATCGGCGTGAACAGGAGCAGCAGCAAGGACCTAGTGGAGCGTATCGACATGCTGGATGAAGCCGAAGGCGGCGCCCAGGTCGCTGTTGACGGTCAGGACGAGCTCCTCGCTGACGTTGATCTGGTCGAGCTGGCCGCGTGAGGACCAGTCCACCATGGTGTTGCCGTTGGGAAGCCGGAGGGCGTCGCCCAGGAAGTTGTTGTGCAGCTCCTGGCTCTCGCCCCAGTCCCAGCGCCTGCTGGCGCTCATGGTGGACTCGTCGATGCCGATCTCGGCCACCTCGGAGTAGGGCCCCAGGTCGCCGGCCGAGCCGTCGATGACCACGTCTCCGCGATTGAAGACCAGGATTCCGTCATCCAACAGGTCGATGCTGTGGGGGCCGTGGAGCAGTGGCTCATCATCGGGGCTGCTGAAGCTGTCGGGGATGGTGGTGCCGTCGCCCCCCAGGACCCAGAGCAGCTCCCCGCTGGCCCGGTCGATCTTGAAGATGGCCTCCAGGTTGGAGGCGGAGAGGTAGTAGGCCTGTTGTTCCTCGTGGAAGGCCATCCCGTTGACGTGGAGCCAGTCCTCCACGTCCGGATCCGGGGCGTAGATCGTGGGCCACCGGATGGCCAGGTTCGGATCCACGTGCTCGAAGGCGTTCCAGATGACCACCGGCTCCTGGCCTTCCCGAACCTCCACGAGCAGATCGCCCAGCAGCGTGCGGGTCTCCCCCTCGTGCTCGAACTCCCGGATCTCCCAGGCCAGGGTGGCGTAGACCCCAGGCTCCACCTCCACAAAGTCCTGGTGGCAGCCCGCCACGGGGATGGAGATCTCCTGGCTCCCATCCAGGTCGACCCGTTGGATGCTCCCCTCGTCTTCGGGGGTGTCGGCGTCGATCATGTACAGCACTGCGTCTCGATCGTGGTTCAGGAACGCCCGGTAGGAGTGGTTCATCTGGGCCGGGTAGTACCAGACCAGGTTCCCCTGGCTGTCGAGGATCGCGGGCCAGGCGCCGGACTGCATGATCAACGAGACGACGAAGAAGCCCTCGGCCACCTGCTCCGGGTCCAGATTGGAGACGGTGAGCACCGGCAGGGCCGGGGGTGGGCGCGGGGTCTCCAGTGTGGCGGGGCGGGTACACCAGGGCTCGCCCTCCACCTCACCCACCAGGACGTATTGGTAGACGCTGTCGACCCGCAGCCCGGCCAACAGGGCCGTGTGCTCTCTCGCCTGCTCCTCGGCGGGGCTGATGCGCATGCCCCAGAGGCCGTCCCCCAGGTCCAACAGAACCTCCCAGGTGGACGCGTTGCTGGTGCTCCAGCGGAGGGTGGCGGCGTTGGTGGCGGGCTCGCCGAAATCCAGCTCCAGGCTCTCGATGAGCTCTCCCTCTCCCACCAGGGCTTCCTGGCAACCTTCGGGCCAGGGATCGGGGGTGGTGCTGTCCTCCGTGGCGGGTTGGCAGGCAGCCCCCAGGGCCAGCATGACGGCCAGAGAGGCTGTGCTGCTGATGATGCCAGGTCTCAGACCGCGTCGGGTCTGGCAGCACCCAGCCAAGGC
>CAZHIK010000053.1:12809-18714 GCA_964532635.1 uncultured Enterobacterales bacterium | reverse complement strand
GACGTCGTCCTGGGCATCATGCAAAGCAAGCTTCCCGCCCGCCTCAGGGAGCAGCGCTTGCCGGAATCCAGCAACCAATTTTTCGGTTTTGAAAAGAGAACCCCATGCCCTTCCTAGAGACCCTAATGCGTTTTGAAAAAGACTAACTTGTTACGGTGATTAAAGAAAATGGCTATTTCAAAAATAGAAGAGGTTCTGGATGACCTCAACAAAGGAAAGATGATCATCCTCGTGGACGATGAAGACCGGGAAAACGAGGGTGATCTGACCATGGCCGCCGAGATGGTGGTCATGCGGCACAAGGCGTCGAGGGTGGGCTTGCGGTCGCCCACCCGGCCGCCCAGGGCATAGCCCAGGGCGAGAAAGGCCATCAGGGTGCCGATCAAGGCGGTGGTGACCAGCAGCGAGGTGCCGAAGTAGGGCGCCAACAGGCGCAGGCCGGTCATCTCCACGGCCATCACGGACAGGCCGCTGGTGAATACGAGGAGCTGGAGCAGGCGATTGGGCATGGGACTTCCCCGGAAGAGGGCGGACCCTATCAGGAAATCGAGGCTCTGCCCCGTCGCACCCACGCCCCCACCAGACCCAGCAGCCAGAGCACCCCTGGCAGTCCCTCTGCCCCGGCACATCCACCGCAGCCGTCCTTGGTGCCGCCGCCGCCGGTGTCGTCGGGCTCACCGGTGTCCTCGGGCTCCTCGCCGGAGTCGCCGCTGTCGCCCCCGAGCCCCGTGTCTTCACCCCCGGCCTCCACCTCGAAGCCACCCAGCACCGAGGCCGCTTCGGCCCCCGCATCATCACGGGCCACCACGTACCACTCGTAGCTCCCCGGCTCGAGGGCCTCCCAGCTCAGCTGGGCCACATCCCCGCTGGCCACGTCGCTCACGCCATCCAGGTCGTAGGGGAGCACGGGCAGATCCAGCACGAACTCGCTGTCCTCGTCGGTCTCGTAGCTGTCGAGCACCGGGCTGTAGGTCTCCACCGTCAGCAGCCCCAGCGCAGGCTCGAAGCGCATCAGCCTCATCCACCCGTCCAGGGACACGCGGTCGTCCACGGTCTGGTAGCAGGACAGCAGCTGGTGGACAGGGTGGCCGCCCACCTCGTCGCTGCGGCGGGACTCACCGGGGACGTGGGCGGACAGCACCAGCCAGACGTTGTCGAAGGGCGCCACCAGCGCTTCCCAGATGCCGTCGCTGGAGTGGGGCCCGCTGCCAGCCCACTCCCCCTCGGGATCAAGGAACCAGTGGGTGGAGAGGATCACGATGTGGTCGGGATGGGCGTCGATGACCTCAGCCGCCCAAGCCAACTCCTCTTCCCGAGGCTCGAAGGCCAGGTGCAGCATCAGCAGGTCCAGCCCCGAGGCGCTGATGAGCTGGTAGCTGCTGTAGCCTCCTTCCCAGCTCTGATCGCCCCCCCACCAGGGCTCCGCCTCGTAGCGCTCGAGGGGGAACCACTCATCGAAGATGCAGGCGGGATCGTCGCCACCCTCGCCCCGAGGGAAGTCGCAGTCGTGGTTGCCCAGGGCGATGCCGTAGGGCAGCTCTCCGTCCAGGGTGCTCATGGCGCCCTCGGCCAGCACCCACTGGGTGGTGTCGTCCCAGGTCTGGACAACATCACCAAGGTGGGTGGCGAAGGCGATGTCCTCGACGTCCCGCTGCTCGACGATCCAGCGGGTCTGGGCCTCGAAGACCTCCACGTGGGCTCCCGCCTGCTCGTAGACCAGGAACTGGGTGTCCGGCAGCGCGACGACGGTGAAGGGTTCCCAGGCCTCGGCCGGCGCAGCGGAGCGCAGGTGGAAGTCCACCTCCAGGAGCGCGCCTTCGCTGTCCTCCACCCGGGCCTCGAGCAGCACTGTGCTGCTCACCACGGCGTCCTGGACTGGCGAGACCAGCACGGGCTCGAGGGGCTCGGCCCAGGCGAGACCGGGGAGCAGCAGCAACACAAGCGGGAAACGAGGCATCGCTCGAATGATACCGCGACCTCCGGTCGATTCGTCGTAGCTAGCGTGACACCTTCCAGCGACCGCGTGTGCGTCCGCCCTGGGCCACCCGTCCCTGGATGGTGCCGCCGTCGAGACGACCGCTGTAGCTGGTGGTCTCACCCTCGAGGGTGACCTGTAGCTCGAGCTGGTAGGCGCCATCGGATTGGCTGACCCGACCACCCACCACGCCTGACTCCACAGCACCGGCGCGCTTGATGCGGGCGCTACCGCCGACGCTGCCGTCGGAGGCCACCACCAGATCGAGGGCCAGGTCCCGGCCCGAGGCCGTACCAAGCCACAGGCCGTTGATGCTCTCGGCGGCAGGGTGGGGCGGGGGCGGCGGGGGCTCCGGCTCAGCTGGCGCGGTGCGCTCCGGCTCCGGCTCGACCTCGGGTTCCGGCTCTGGTTCCGGCTCCGGCTCGGGTTCCGGGACGGTTGGTAGGACCTCTGGCTCGGGAGGGGGAGCCACCACCACAGGGGCAGGGCGCGGAGTGGTGCGCACCGGGCGAGGCGGCGGTGCGGACTCCCGCTCCTCTTCGGCCTCGCGGGCCTCCTCGGCCAGGGCCACGGCGTCCGTCAGGGCGCTCTCGAGAGCGTCGATCTCCTGCCGCATGCTGGCCACCTCGTCGCGCACCTCGGCGGTGGCCTGTGCCTCCACCACCTCGGCCAGATCGGGCGTCAGCACCGCCGGAGCGGGCTCGGGCGAGGGCTCGGGCTGGGAGGCGAACCACAGGCCCCCAGCCGCCAACAACACCGTAGGCACCAGCGCTCCCGCCAATGCCGCCGCGAGCAGCACCCTCCAGCTCAGGCCGGTCGCCACGACCGCGGGGCGCTGCGCTGCGCCAACTACGGCCTCGAGGTGCACCACCAGGTCGGCGGCCTGGGCTGGTCGTTGCTCAGGCTCCTTGCGCAAGCAGGCCAACGCCAGCTCCGCCAGCGAGCCCGCGGGGCCTCCGATCTCCACCAAGGGCTCCAGGCCCGCGGGGGCTTGCTCCACGTGGGCCCGCAGCACCCGTTCGACGCCTCCAGCGAACAGCGGATGGCCCAGCAAGGCCTCGGCCGCGAGCACGCCGAAGGCGTAGATGTCGGCCGCGGGGGTCACCGGTCCACCCTGGACCATCTCGGGTGCCATGGCCGCAGCCACGTTGGCATCCTGGGGTTCGCCCGAGCGTTCGGAGCCGAAGCCCAGGCCGTAGCCGTCGACACGGGCCAGGCCATCGTCCGCACTCCGCCCGGTCTCGAGCACCACGTGGGTGGGCCAGAGGGCGCGGTGCATCACACCGGCGTCGTGACAAGCCGCCAGGGCCCTGGCGACGTCGAGCAGCACCTGCGCCAGACGCTCGGGCTCCACCGGCCCGCGCTCCATCAGCTCCCTCAAGGTGAAGCCGTAGATCAGCTCCACAGCCACATAGCAAGTGCCGTCGGCAGCGCGACCGAAGTCCACTACGGCGCCGAGGTTGGGGTGAGAGCGCCGGGCCAGGATCGCACCCTCCCGCAGGAAGCGCGCCTCGAGATCCTGCTGGGCCTGCTCGTCGCCCGCCGGGTCGAGCACCACCAGCTGCACCCGGCGCACCATGGGCTCCTGCACCGCCAGGTAGGAACGGGCGCTCCCCAATGCCTCGATGGGCTCGTCGATGCGGTAGCGCGACGCGAAGATGGTCCCTGGAGACAGCGCCCTGCCCGGCTCCACGGTGGGGCTGGGGGTGGGTGGTTGGGCCTGGAGCGGCACCACCACGTCGGGCTCGTCGGCGACCTGATCCTCCGCCTTTGGCACCACACGAACCCGCAGTGCGCGCGGGGTCTCGAGGGGCTCACTGGTCTCCTCGGGCTCGAGGACGAAGCCCATGGGATCGGAGTCTTCGCCGAACTCGAGGGGCTCGTCGTCCGGATCCGTGTCATCGTCCAGAAGAGGGAGAGCGGGAGGGGCGCCCAGCTCGATGCGTCCGTCGGATACCCCAGCGGACATGGTGGGAGGCAGGTGCAGGTCGACCGGTGAGATGGGGCTGGCATCCACCCGGAACAGGCCACTGTCTTCGGCCTGCGGCCAGCCGCCATCGGGTCGCTCGTAGCCACAGGCCGGACAGCGCTCGTGGGAGGGGTCGAGGGGGGTCTTGCAGACCGAGCACACGACGTTGGGGGTGCCTGCTTGGGGTTCCACGGGCGCGCTCCTCGAGGAGGGTGCCGATGGATCCTACACCATTCGGCCAAGGAGCCCCCGAGGAGCCTGGCCCACTCAGCTGCGTGCAGGAGGGAGGGGGAACAGCTAGATGCGCAGACAAGCCCCCGCCACACGGCACCGGACAGGAGTGGGAACCATGGCTGCGACGAAGAAGCGGAAGACGAAGAGCACGACCAAGGGCCTGCTGGCCGGCCTGCGCGTGGTGGAGATCGGGCAGCGCATCGCGGGCCCCGTGGCCGGCATGGTGCTGGTGGAGCAGGGTGCCGAGGTGGTGCGGGTGGTCGACACCAGCCATCCCGAGCGCGATCCCGTCGTGGCCGCGCTTCTGGCGCGGGGCAAGACCGAGGTGGAGCTCGACCTGAGCAGCGAGCAGGACCGCGAGGCCCTGCGCGCCCTGGTGCTCACCGCCGACGTGGTCATCGAGAACCGCGACCCCGGCACCATGGATCAGCTCGGGCTGGACTTCGACGCCATCCGGGCCGAGCACAACCCGCTGCTCATCTCCTGCTCCATCCCCAACTTCGCTCCGGGCGACCCCCGCGAGCGGATGCCTGACTACGAAGCCATCGTGGGCACCGCCGGCTACCTCTTCGAGAAGCCTATCGGCGCGCCCCAGGTCCACGACTTCCCCTTGGGCTCGGTCATCGCGGCCCTGTTCTCCGCTACCGGCGTAGTGGGCGCCCTGGTCTCCCGGCTGCGCACCGGCCGCGGGCAGCACGTCAGCGCGGTGGTCACCCACGCCGACATCTTCGCCCAGGTGGTGCTGGTGCTGATGAACACAGGCATCCCCCGCGGCTTCCTGCCGCTGAAGATGGTGGGCACCCCCTTCATGGGCTCCTGGCTGTGCGGCGACGACCGCTACATCTACATGCACATGTCCCTGCCGGCCCACGCCGCGCTGATCATGGACGTACTCGAAGAGGCCGGCTACCGCGACGAGGTCGCCGAGCTGCGACAGATCACCTCCGAGGAGACCCTGCGCGATCCCAGCCAGGTCAAGAGCATCCCCGAGGCCAAGGCCATCAAGGAGGTCTACCGGCGCATCTTCCTGACCAAGCCCGCGATGGAGTGGGAGGAGCTGCTGGGCAAGCAGCTGTGCTGCATGGCCGTGCGCACTATCGACGAATGGATCCCGGCCACCATCGAAGCGGGCATGGCCGACGCCGACGAGGTGGACGATCCCGTCTTCGGCCCGGTGCACGTGCCCGGCGCGTCCGTCACCATCGACGAGTTCCCTCCCCTCGTGGAGCCCCGCGTCCTGGGCGGCGACGCGCGCCGCATCGCCGGGGGCTGGAAGCGCCGCAAGCAGCGCCACGGGCCCGTGCCTGGGCGGGAGCTCGAGCCCGAGCTCAACAACCCCCTCGAGGGCATCCGGGTGATGGACATCGCCCGGGTCATCGCCGGACCTTGCGCCGCCCGCATCCTGGCAGAGCTGGGCGCCGAGGTGCTCACCATCCAGCGCCCCACCCGCCTGGACTGGGCGCTGACCTTCCACCTGCTCTTCAACGCCGGCAAGAAGCACGCCACCATCGACACCGCCACCGACGAAGGCAAGCGCCAGCTGTGGGCGATCATGGAGGACTTCCAGCCCCACGCCTTCATCCAGAACTACCGCCACATGAAGCTGGCCCGGGTCATCGGCGTGGGCCCCGAGCACCTGCGGGCCAAGTTCCCGCGCATCGCCTACACGCACCTCAACGCCTACGGCAACCTGGGCTCCTGGGCCGACCAGCCCGGCTTCGAGCAGG
>CAZHIK010000053.1:11288-12799 GCA_964532635.1 uncultured Enterobacterales bacterium | reverse complement strand
GGTGGTCCAGGCCGTCAGCGGCATCCAGATGACCTACGGCGGCGGCACCAAGCCCAAGCTGCTGCCCTCTCCCGTCATCGACATCGGATCGGGCTTGCTGGGCGCCTTCGGCACGGCCCTGGGCATCTACCACCAGCTGCGCACCGGCGAGAGCACCGTCAGCTCCACCCACCTCACCCGCACCGCGGTGCTGTACCAGGTGCTGCCCATCGCCCGCACCCAGCGGGAGCGCTGCCTGGCCGTGGCCGCCGAGCGAGGCGTCGAGGTGGACTACGACCCCGGCGACCAGATCGTGGAGGGCATCCTGCGCGGCCGTGACGCCTTCTTCTGCGTGGCCGGTCCCCGGCGTGACGTGGTGGCCTGGCTGCGCTGGAGCGGCCTGGGCGAAGATCCTGGCGACGGCTCCAACCCCCTGGATGGCGTGTCGAAGAAGGTCTGGACCCGCTCGGTGGCCCACTGGCAGCAAGACATCCACAACGCCGGCCTGGCCAGCTCCGTGGCCGTGCTGACGGTGCCCGCCATCAAGCGCATGCTCCAAGAGGTGCCTCGGGTGGACTTCAGCGAGCCGCCCCCCATCGAGCGCCGAGACTACTCGGGCATCGACCAGCAGCTCACCTTCATCCGCAACCCCATCCGGATGAGCGACACCCCCATGGCCGACGTGCCCCCAGCAGCCGTCCGCGGTGAGCACACCCCCGAGGTCCTGGCCCGCATCGGGGCCACCCCGCCGGACGACTACCTGATCCCCTACCCCGAGGCCAAGCCGCTCCACATCTGGACGGCCACGCTGATCCGCTGGGGCTACTTCGCATGGCGGAGCGGGAACATCTAGGGCTCGCGGGGCTCGATCCCCGACCTATGCCCTTCGATCCTGATCACTTCCCGACCTATGTCGCTTGGTTCTGATCACCTGGGGCCCATTCACCCCCACAAAGGTCGGCCGAGCATGTGCCCGTCGCTGATATGCGGCGTTTGACCGAAGGCGGGTCGAGCGATTGGGGGGAAGCGATCAAATCCAAGGCACATAGGTCCGCAGTTGATCAGGTTTCGGGGGCATAGGTGAGTGGCCACCGGCACCGCCGGAGCACCCCCGTCAAGACAGGATCGGCCACCCGCTGGCTGGACCTCGAGACCTGGAGCCCGATCCAGGGCTACGACCTGGACGCGACGAAGGCGTCCTCGCGATGATCCAGCTGGAGTACCTCGAGGCGCAGATCCCCGGGGTGACGCTGTCCTTCCCCGAGAGCACCGACGGCCCGCGCCTGAGCATCGACGACTTCGAGCGAGCCCAGCCGTGGCTGACTCCACTGCTGGAGGCGGCCGAGGTGAGACCGACCCTGAAGGACAGCCGCAGCCGGTGTGTCAAGCCCACAGGAAGGCGAGCCGATTCGACCACGAGGCGGGGATCAGCGGTCCGCCGATCCCGAGCGAGAGGTGGTCGCCAGCCTGCCGGACTGGGGAGCCCAAGTGGGGATCACCTACGTCCAAGGCAGCTGCGGCGATGGCGAGTG
>CAZHIK010000053.1:0-11278 GCA_964532635.1 uncultured Enterobacterales bacterium | reverse complement strand
GCCAGCAGCGGGCCCGCCCGGGTGATCGAGTGCTGGTCGGAGCAGGAACCTGGGCGATCAACCCAAGACCTTCGTCAGCTCGAGGCGCAAGCGGCCGGCGTCGAATGGCTTCTGGATGAAGCCGGCCAGCCCCTTGCCCGCGAAGCGTGTGACCACCTCCTGGCTGTTGTAGCCGCTGGTGAGGATCACGCGGACATCACCTCGGAGCTGCCGCAGTTCCCGGAAGGCCGTCTCACCATCCATGTTGGGCATCGTGAGGTCCAGCACCACCAGGGTGTAGGACTCGGGATCCACCCGGTACAGCTCGATGGCCTCCACGCCGTCATTGGCGGTGACCACCCCAAATCCAGCCCGCTGGAGCATCCGCCGGCCCACGGTGCGAGCCGTGGGATCGTCATCCACCAACAGCACCCGGCCCGAGCCAACGAAGCACTCCGGGACCATGCCCGGCTCGGCGTTCGTGACCTCGTCAGCTACGGGCAGCAACACCTTGAAGGTGGTTCCTCGCCCAGGTTCGCTGTACACGCGGATCGCGCCCTGGTGGCCTCGGACGATGCCCAACACCGCCGCCAGCCCCAAGCCGCGGCCGTGCACCTTGGTGGTGAAGAACGGATCGAAGATCCGAGCCAGAGTCTCGGCGTCCATCCCCGCGCCGGTGTCACTGACCTCCACGAAGACGTAGGGCCCCCCAGGCAAGTCGTCGTCCAGCAGGGTGCGCGACAGATAGTCGGCGGAGCAGTCTTGGGCTCCCGTCGCCACCGAGATGATGCCGCTGCGCTCCCCGATGGCGTCCGCGGCGTTGGTGATCAGGTTCATGATCACCTGGCGCAGCTGAGTGGCATCCGCCTCGACCTTGGGCAGGCCGGAGGGGAAGTCCTGGCGCAGCACCGCCTTCTTGTTCAGGGAGGCCTGCAGCAGGTGGTTCATCTCCCCCACCACCTCGCTCATGTCCAGCCGCTCGATCATGAAGCGGCCGCGGCCCGAGTAGGCCAACATCTGCTTGGACAGCTCGGAGGCCCGGCGAGCAGCCAGCTCGATGTCCTCGACGTATTCTCGCACCGGCGAGACCGGAGAGAGGTCCTCCCGGGCCATGCTGGCGTTGCCCACGATACCCATGAGCATGTTGTTGAAGTCGTGGGCGATGCCACCGGCCAGCAGGCCCAGGCTCTCGAGCTTCTGGGTCTGCTGAACCTTGGCCTCGAGCTTGCGCTGCTCCTCCTCGATCCGCAGGCGCTCGGTGATGTCGGTGAGCAGTCCCACCACACCTTGGTTGCGGCCGGACACGTCGGCCAGGGGGGCGCAGGAGAGTAGGAGGGTGCGAAGCCCAGCCGGGGTCTCGACTCGAATCTCGTGATCGACCACGATCTCCCCGGTGCGTGCCGTGACGAGCACCGGACAGCCAGCCGCGTCTCCTTGTCCCAACACCTCGGGGCACAGTCGCCCGGTGATCTCGTCACCGGATTTTCCGAGCAAGGCCTGGAGGGCGGGATTGACCTCGAGCACGGTGGCATCGCCAGCCATCACCATGCCCGGCTGGGACATGGAGCGGAAGATGGTGAGGTAGCGGTTCTTCTCGTTGGCGAGCAGGCGATTCGTGCTCTGCAGCTCGGTCAACCGCTCCTCTTCGCTGTACCGGGCCCACTCGGCGCAGAAGCCCAGCTCGAACTTGTCCCAGAAGCGGTGGATGATGTCCTCGCCACGCTGTAGCACTGCCGGCTCGAGGTCGATGCGGCGGGCCAGCTCGATGAACACCTGGCGCAGCTGCTTGGTGAGCCCCAGGAACATCTCCAGGGTCACACCCCGGGAACGGTGCTGTATGGCTTCGTGCACCCCGAACGCGGCGCGGGGATTGTCGGTGAAGGCCTCGTCCACGTGGAATGGCTCCACCGTGTCGTGCACACGAAGGTAGGCAGCCAGCATGCGAGAGGGCTCCCGCAGCGTCATGCGCCACTCTTCTTCCTTGGTGCTGGTGTAGCGGGTGTACTCGGCGTGATGTGCCAGCTCGAAGATGCGGGCCAGCATCCATTCTTGCTGGGCGAGCAATGCGTCGGCGAGTGGGGCGAGGTTCATGACCAGCTCCGTTCGTCGATGATTCAGGGAGAGTGGCCACTGGCGGCGCGCTGCACGGCCTCGCAGAAGGCCTCGGGGGCGCAGGGTTTGCAGAGCACCCGCACGCCGTGCCGGGCGGGCACACCGATACGCTCGAGCTCCGGGCCGTGCCCGGTGAGCAGCAGGCGGCCAGCAGCAGGCCAGCGCTCCCGCACCAGCCCCAGCAACTCCAGCCCGTCCATGCCGGGCAAGCTCAGATCGCTGACGACCACGGCGTAGGACATGGCCTCGAGCAGCTCCAGCGCCTCTTCGGCGGTGTTGGCGCTGACAACCCGCAGGGGGGCATTCCGCAGCATACGCGCCAGCGCACGCAGGAGCAGCGGCTCGTCGTCTACGAGCAGCACCCGAGGCAGTTCCCGGCCAAGATCGACCACGCCACACTCCGTTCCATCCAGTCGTTTCAGTAAATATCATATTTATCAAAACCGTACACCAAGATCCCGACAAGACGGGGGCGTCCACCCGTAGGTGGTGGAGTGCTGGGGGCCCGACCAGCCCCGCAGCCGATTGGGGGACTCAGTACGCGATGGTCACACGGACGTCGGCCCGCTCGTCCTCGTACTGGTTCCAGCCCGGGCTGGTGCCCCAGCCGTTGCCCATGGCGTGCCAGGCCCACGCGGGATCTTCGTTAGGCACGAAGTTCGAGCCCACACAGCCGAGCACGCAAGCGATCATCTCGCCGTCACCGTCGAGCAGCTCGTACGCCACCCACAGGCGACCGGGCTCATCCACACGCACGGGTTCTTCCAGCTCGTAGACGAGCATGTCCGTCTGGACAGCCTCGGGGGCTTCGCCTGTGAGCTCCGCCTCGACAAGCACAGGAAGCTCGGGCAGGGCTCCGCCGCCGCCCTCGAAGGCGTCGAGGTTGTCGCCGTCGTACACGAGGCCCATCAGCCGCCACCACCTGCCGCCACCTCACGGTAACAAGCGTTACAGCTTGCTTTTTCGTATTCGTACGCCGCGATGTTGCGCGAAAATCGCCTGGACCGACCTCACGAACGCTTCCGGGTACGCGTCTACGCCGCCCCCCATCTCCCCCAGCTCACCCAGTACAGCCCGAAGTCCAGAGTGTTGCCCCACAGGTTGCCCACCCGGATGAGCCGCATGGCCATCTCGTAGTCGGCCAGGCGCTCGGAGCCGTAGATCTCCAGTACGCGACCGCGGGCCTCGGGCTCGGGCTTGGCGTCGGTGGAGGCCCAGTGCTGGGCGTAGATCAGGGCCGGCCGCTCAGCCTCGGGGGCACCGGCGATCTCCCCCCCCATCAGCTGCTCCACCTCCTCGGCGGGCACCCCCGCTCTCAACGCCACCCGGGTGTGGACCCAGGAGCAGTAGCGGCAGCCGTTGACCTCGGTGACGGCCAGCATCAGCCGCTCCCGCAGATCGGGGGCCACGCGCCGGCCGTAGGCCACGCCCAGGGCGCGGGCCGGGCGGACCGCGATCCACAGGGCATCGGCCACCGGGGCCACGGGATTGCGGTAGTGCCTGCGAGGGAAGGGTCGAGGGGCCATGGAGCCCGGATAGCCAGGCCAAACATCGCATGCACGGGCTACGCTGGAGCATCGCCGGAGGAACCCCATGCGCCCAGTCCTTCCCTTGCTTCTGCTCCTGGTGGGCTGCCCCAAGCCCAGCGATGACACCGCCGGCGACACGGCCCCCGAGGTCCAGGGTCCGCCCACCTGGGATGCGGAGGCCGACGACATCCCCTGCGCCCTCGACACCGTGGCCGAGCACCCGCTCCTGGACGCAGTGCTGGCCGACGCGGGCCTGAGCGTGGAGCAGGTGGTCTTCACCGAGGCCGACTGGGGCTACGCCAGCTACGGCCCCTACCTGGACGACGCCTTCCTGCTGCCCTGGTTCTACGAGGTGCACTTCGACCCGCTGCGCCTGCCCTGCTTCGGGGGTCAGATCGCGGCGGATCTCGACCACACGGCCACCGTGGACCATCCCGTGGCCACAGCCCTCGGCGAGGCCATGGCCCACCTCGAGGCCACCATGACCCTCGAGCCCATCGATCCCGAAGGCGCCACGCAGGTGCTGGCGGATCTCTCCACGCTGCCCGAAGACCTGGCTACGGCCCTGATCCCGGTGCTCCGGGCCATGGAAGAAGTTTCCACCGCCCGCGCTGGCATGCTCCTCGAGCCCCCCACCGACCCCGAGTTCCTGGCCGACTACGGCCACGGCGGCTGCATCATCGACTACTACAGCGACCCTGACTTCGCGGCCGACGGGGTCCAGGACTGGGTGTTGGACCCCCACAGCGGCCCACGGGCGCTGTACGACCCGGCCCGGGTGTTGGCCTTTGCCATCGAGCACGCCGACCTGGCGCAGTTCGAGGGCGTGGATGCGAGCCTGGACGTCGAGACCAGCATCGGCCGCGTGATCGTGGCCGGCCCGGGCGCCGACGAGCCTGGCGACATCGGCAACGTCGCCCTGTACCTGGACCTGGGCGGCGACGACGTCTACATCCACCCCGCCGGCGCCTCCGACGAGCGCACTCCCGTGAGCGTCCACATCGATCTCGGTGGCAACGACCGCTACGGCTACGAAGAGTGGAACGAGGGCGGCGGCGGCCTGCTGCCCAAGGACGAAGACGGCCGCTACATGGGCGACGCCAACTACGGCGCCTTCTCCCTGTCCAAGATCGGCCGTCAGGGCTCCGGGCGCCTGGGCGTCGGCATGCTCTTCGACCTGGGCGCTGGCCAGGACCACTACCAGAGCCTGCGCATGAGCCAGGGCTGGGGCCACCTGGGCGTAGGCGTGCTGTACGACGACGGCGGTGACGACACCTACCTGGCCGAGGAAGGCGCCCAGGGCGCGGCCAGCATGGGCATCGGCCTGTTCATGGACGCCAGCGGTGACGACACCCACAACAGCTTCGCCAACAGCATGGGCTTCGCCTACGTCCAGGCCGTGGGCCTGGCCTGGGATGGCGAGGGTGACGATGTCTGGTACTGCAACCCCGGCAAGGAAGAGGACGGCGGCACCACCATCTACTACTCGCCGCAGCTGCCCAGCGGCGGCAACTCCAGCTTCTCCCAGGGTGCTGGCTTCGGCCGCCGCGGCGACAGCGACGGCGCCTTCCTCTCCGGCGGCCTGGGGGTGCTGCGCGACGCTTCGGGCGACGACGCCTACACCGCCGGCACCTTCGCCCAGGGCTCGGGCTACTGGCAGGCGGTGGGCCTGCTGCTCGATGGCGACGGCCACGACGAGTACGACGCCTACTACTACGTGCAGGGCGGCGCGGCGCACTACGCCACCGGAGCCCTACTGGACGACGGCGTGGGCGATGATGCCTACAACACCAACATGGCTCCCAACTACATGCAGGTGGGCGCCGGCCACGACTTCTCGGTGGGCGTGATCGTCGACGAAGGCGGCGACGACACCTGGCTGTACGGCGGCCTGGCCGCGGGTGCTTCGAACTGCGAGGGCATCGGGGTGTTCGTGGACAACGACGGCACGGACACCTACCTGCCCCAGAGCCAGTACGGCGTGGGCCTGGGCAACCACAGCGGCGAGTGCATCGACACCTCACGCACCGCAGTGGACACCATCGGCCTGTTCATGGACTCAGGCGGCGACACCGACAGCTGGACCTGGCCCGACGGGGACCGTGAAGCCCCATCCAACGACTCGAGCTTCGGTGTGAACTGGAACGACCACGAGACCGAGTACGGCGGCGCTGTGGATGGGGATGGTGAGACGGGGGTGCACGCGGGTGGGGCGGCGCCGGAGTAGCGCTACAGCTCCTGCCGCCGATTCCCAGCACCCGCGTCCGTCCTGGGCCAAGGCCCGGACCCCAATCCCGGCCCACCGTCGAAGGCGTAGATGTAGGACAGGAAGTAGCCGCCCGCGAAGTACACCCGCCGGCCGTCCATGTTGGGGCCGAAGTTGGCCGAGTCCAGGGCGTGGAACTGGTTCTCCTTCCAGAGGATCTCGCCGTTGCTGGCGCTGGCCACCGTGAAGTGCATCATGCTGCCCAGATCCGGGTACTCCGGATCCTCGAGCATCATGGCCATGGAGTACAGCCGCCCGTCGCGACCGACGGTGACGTCGTAGTGGTACTCCTCGCTCTCCCACAGGATCTCGCCGCTGTCCCCATCCAGCGCACACAGCCCGTAGCTGCCAAGGTAGACGGTCCCGTCGCTGCCCACCGTGGCCTCGAAGCTTGGCCAGCGAGGGGTGCTCCACACCACCGAGCCATCCTCGCGGGAAAACGCGGTGGTGCCGCCTTCGGAACTCTCGGAGGGATTGATGGGCACGATGACGTGATCGCGCGAAAGAGAGGCGGAGCCTCCCCAGCCGTCCAGGGGCACACTCCACAGCTCCTGTCCGTCGGGATCGAAGGCCACGAGCCCCTCGTGCACCAGGAAGACGGAGCCATCGGCGCCCACCGCCAGGGACGAGGGGGCACCGGGGACCTCCCAGCTCCACAGCACCACGCCGTCCTGGATGGCGAACAGCGCGTGGCCGCTGGGTCCCGTGCCAGGGGTTCGCACCGCGTAGACCGTGTCCAGCGCCACGTCCACGGCCAGGAAGCCCGGGTAGCCCAGGCCCTCCACCCGCCAGACCTCGGTGCCGTCGTCCGCGTCGAGCCCCAGCAGCACGCCCTCGTCCTGAACGAGCACGTTGTCATCCCCGTCCAGCACCATGGGGCGGGTGCTCGCGGAGCTGACATTCGCCCGCCAACGCTCGGCTCCACCGTCGTCGTGGACGATGACGCTCCCACTCCCAGAGTAGGGCGCATAGCTCGAGGTCACCAGGTCTCCGGAGCCCGTGATGGCGGGCACCGGAGAGTAGTCACCGGACTGCAGGTCCCAGGACAGCTTCAGGCCGGGCCCACAGGCCAGCAGTGACAGCAGGATCAGGTGCATGGATCACTCCCCGGGTTCGATGCACTGTATGTCGGGCACGGCCGGGTCGCGGTAGTCGCAACGCTTCTCGTCGCCGTCGCGGGACCACTCGGTCCAGATGCCGACCTTCTTGCCCGCGTTGTAGCTACCGCGGCTGGCGCGGTCGCCGCCGATGTACCAGCTCTGCCACTCACCCTCTTCCCGGCCCAGCTCGTAGCGCCCCAGCACCATCACACGGCCGTCGGCCTCGGTGATGACGTGCTCGCCGTGCTCGAGGTCCAGCAGATACTCGGTGTACATGCGCTGGCCCTGGCCGGCGTAGACCAGCAGCTCGGGCCCCTTCTTGCGGCCGTCGGGCAGCGCACACCAGGTCAGGGTGTGCTGTCCGGGGTCGTTTTCGGTCTGACGCCGGGTGTCGGGGGGGCAGCTGATGTCACTGGGTTCCAGGCGCCGGTGGGGGCGGGTGGATGTCCGGGTGGCGTACACGCCGGCCCCATCCGCCCCACCGGCCACGGCCAGGCCTCCGCCGTCACCGTAGAGAGCATCGAAGACGTCGGCTTCCGCACCCGCGAACACATCCGACAACGAATCGTAGCCGCCCTCTGGCGGCGCCGCGAGCAGGCCGAGCAGGCCCTGCGCCGCCAACTGCAGCTCTTCCTCGCGGGCCTTGGACTCGGCCAGCTCCTCAGGCGTGGCGCAGTACTCACCGTCGCGCTCGCAGCGTCCGCGCTCGAGGCAGGCCTGGGACGTGGCGCAGCTGGTGTCGGTGGCGCTGCAGCGACCCTCGTGCTCGAAGCAGGCCCCGTAGCTTTGGCAGACATCCGCCTGATGACAGTCGGCGTCGCTCACGGCCACGCAGGCTTCGCCCTGCTGGTGGCAGCGGCCGTCTTCGCGGCAGGGATCGCTGTCGGCGCAGGCCTGCTGGCTGTGCACGCAGGCCCCGTCGTCCCAGGCACACTGGCCACCGAACTGGCAGGCCTGGGACTGGGCGCAGTCGTCGGGGCCGCCCGCCACACAGGCACCATCCTGGAAGGTGCACAAGCCGTCCACCGCGCACAGGCCGGAGTTCCTGCAGTGGGCGGACTCGGTGACGCGGCAGGCGCCATCCACCCAGGCGCAGCGGGCGTCGAAGACGCAGTTGTCCGCGCAGGGATCGTCCTGGGCCCAGGCGGCGACACAGAGCAGCGCGATCAGGAGGCAAGCGAGCATGGTGGGGGCCTATCCCGCCGGGTACCGGGAGTGGGAGTTCGTGGCCCGCACCCTGCGGACGATTCCTGACCTCGCGGCGCGATAGCTTCGCAGCCTCTCCTACCCCGGAGCCGCCATGTCCCATCCCCTGTCCGGCGAGCACCTCGACGCCCGCTTCGAGGGCCTCGAGATCAGCGACACCACCCTACGCCGCGCCGTGTTCGAGGGCTGCACCTTCACCGGCTGCCGCCTCGAGGAGGTGGGCCTGCTGGACTGCCGCTTCCAGGACTGCCGCTTCGAGGGCTGCGATCTCGTGGGGGTGAAGCTCGCGGGCAGCTCGATGATCGACGTGCGCTTCCGCGACGGCCGCGCCATGGGCGTGGACTGGTCCTCCCTTCGCACCCTGATGCTGGGGCTGAGCTTCGAGGGTGTGCGCATGGACTACGCCAGCTTCTCGGGGCTGCCCCTGCAGGGCACGGTGTTCCGGGACTGCGGGCTGCGCGAAGCGGCGTTTTCGGCCTGTGACCTGTCGCGGGCTTCGTTCCCCGGCTGCGACCTGTCTGGAGCTCGAATCCGGGACTGCACCCTGATCCAGGCCGACCTGGGCGGCGCCCGCGGCTGCGAGCTGCACGCGGCTGCCTGTGTCACCCGGGGGACCAAGGTCGAGCTGAGCACCGCGCTGCTGCTGCTGGCGCAGCTGGGGGTGGAGTGTCCGGAGCTGGGGAGCTGATCCAGGCCCGCGCTGGCTCCACCTCCGCGAGCGTCAAGCCCAGCCCGTAGAAGAGATCGCAGGCGGGCCGGTCCCACTCGGGGCAGATCTCATGGGTGGGAACCTCCGCGTACTCGGCGCGCGGCGACATGCAGGCGTCTCCCTGCAGCCACAGGTCGGAGGGGTTTCCGGTCCAGGTGTTGTCGGAGAGGAGAGCGTGGGCGTCGTCCAAGAACAGCCCGCTCCCCTGATTGTCGGCGACGGTGTTGCCGGAGAGCAGCAGCCCGTCCACGTCGTCCCAAGCCTCCACGGCGGCCGCGAACACCCCGTCCCCGCAGCGGGTCGTCGCGCCGTGGGGCAGGGCCGCGCTGCCGGAGATCCGGTTGTCCTCGAGCCGGTAGCTCCCCCCGCCGGCCAGCCAGGCACCGGCCGCCAGGTTGTCCGTGATGGTGCAGTCGCTGACGAGCAGGGCGGGAGGCGCCCAGGGCGCCTGCTCCGCAGCCCAGATCCCCACACCGCCCCCGAGGTTGACGTTCTCGGAAGTGCCTGCGATCTCGGAGTGGAGAAGCTCCAGCGTGCCCCCATCAACCACCAACGCAGCGGCGAACTGGTTGCCACGCAGCTGACAGCCCGAGCAGGAGAGGTAGGTGTCGGGGCTGCCCGCACTGAGTCCCACACCCTCGTTCTCACGCACCACGAGCCCTGTGGCGGCCACGTAGGCTCCTTGCTGAGCGGCGAGCCCGGTCGCCAGCATGCCCAGCTCCGCATCGCTGTCGGTCGCGGTCCCGGAGACGATCGAGTCGCGGATGACGGCCTGGGTGCCCGCTCCCGCGACGAGGATCCCCGCGGCCGCGTTGTCGAGCACTTCACAGCCATCCACCCCCAGCTGGGCCCCATCGGCCGCTGCGATGCCATCACCCGACTGCCCGTGCTCGTTGGGCCGGGTGTCCCGGACCACGGTGTCCATGATCGACAGCCGGGATCCCGTACCTCGCACCCCCAGCCCCACATCCCGGTTTCCGGAGACCTCGCAGCCCAGAACCTGGATCGCTGCTCCCGCGGTGACCTCCACGCCGAGCCCACCATACCCGTCCAAGCTGGGCCGGGTGTCCCGTACCACCGTATCCACCAGCGTCACCTGCGCGCCCTGGTTGATCGCCAAGACCCCTGCCGACGTGTTCTCGACGATCTCGCAGCCTCTCGCCGACAGCTTGGCACCGCTACCGGCCATGACCCCGTACCCGAACTCGATGGTTGAGCCGGACACCGTGCCCCGAACCACGGTGTCCACGAGCGTGACCACGGTGCCGTCTCCGGATGCTCCGATCCCCTCCGCAGCGCTCCCCGAGACCTCGCAGCCCCGAGCAGAGAGCGTCGCGCCCTGCAGGGCTTCGACTCCGTGGCCGTAGTCCCCGTTCGCGTCTGTCCGGGTGTCCCGGACCGCTGTGTCCACGAGAGAGACCTCGGTCCCAGGTTCCAGCACGCTGATCCCCACCCGGGTGTTCCCCGCCACCACGCAGCGCTCGGCCGACAGTGCAGCACCGCTGAAGACCTGGATTCCATACCCATACTCTCCGCTCTCATCGGGGAACGTGTCCCGGACTACGGTGTCCACCAGCGAGACCTCGACACCCGACTGATAGGCCACGATCCCCGTGATCCCGTTCCCGGAGACGTCACAGCCCACCAGCTCCAGGCTGCTCGGCGCCGCCAGGCTGCCCCGGAAGGCTCCCACCCCGATGTAGCCGCTCCCCTCGACAGCCGAGTCCACTACTCGCAGGGTTCCCGAACTCAGCCGCACCCCGAGGAAGCTCGAGCCCACGACGGTGAGACCCGAGACACCTACTTCGCCGTGGTTCGCGCCCACGTCGATCCCCGGTGTCGCCTCATCCCCCACGCTCGCATCAAGCGTCACCAGCTCCCGACAGCGCCCGGCCAGGTGCACGCTGGCGTGGTCGCTGGTGAGCGTGAGGGTCTCCGGGTAGCTCCCGGCCGCCACCGCCACCAAGCCACCGCCTCGGCTGCCCGCGAGGTCCGCGGCCGCGTGGATGGACCGCAGTGGTGCGTCGGAGCTTCCATCACCCCCATCCTCCGCCTCGATGTCCACGTACACCGTGGCAGCATCCACCTCGAGGCTGCCCCAGGTCCCGGCTCCGCAATGCTCCGGCACGCACCGCCCGCGGTCCGCGAGGTAGCCATCGGCGCACTCGGACACCTCGCCCGTGTCGTTCGAGCGCTGCTGCCTCTCCCCGCACCCCGCCAGGCAGAGGCCGAAGCCTGCGAGCAGCGGGGTGAGGGTGCGAGCACGGACCACGACGATCCTCCGCCTGAGAGTATCCCTCTCGTGGAGCACCGAGGCCAACCGAGGCTCTCGAGATCGGCGCGTGGTCGCCTACACCACCACGCTCCGCGCAGGGCG
>CAZHIK010000052.1:17790-18865 GCA_964532635.1 uncultured Enterobacterales bacterium | reverse complement strand
GCTGTCGTCGATGTCCTCGGGGGGGGCGCCGGTGGCGTTGTCGATGCCGCCGTGGCAGAAGGTGCAGTCGCTGCGCCAGCCGGAGCTGTGGCAGTCGTCGCAGCTCTGGCCGGAGCTGCCTCCGGTCAGCCCGCTGCCGTGGCAGGCGGTGCAGTCCGAGCTCTGCTGCTTGTAGTCCAGCCCGTGGATCGAGCCGGCGCCGTAGCCGCTGCTGTGGCCGCCGTCGAAGCTCGAGCCGGCGTGGCCGTAGCCGTGGCAGGTGCCGCTGCAGCTGTCCACCCCGTCCCAGCTCATGCCCGAGGCCACCGCCACGTCCAGCGAGCCGTTCACGTGCATGGTGGGATCGGCGAACATGGTGCTGCCCACCATGGTGTCGGCGTGGCAGTCGTCGCAGTCGGCACCGGCGGAGGCGTGCAGTGAGTGGGTGCCGCTGAGGCTGCTGGCGCTCGAGGCGTCGCCGTGGCAGTCGCCGCAGGCGATGGACGCGCTCGTGGAGGCGCTGCCCAGTGTGCCCGCCCCGTCACCGTGGCAGTACAGGTCCGAGCAGCTGCCGCTGGTGTAGCTGCCGCTCGAGCTCAGGCCGCCGCTCAGGTCCACCTCGGCCGCCCCCGCCGAGCTGTCGCCCACGTGGGCGTGGCCGCTGTCGTCGATGTCGGTGGGCTGCACGTGGCACTGGTCGCAGTCGAAGGCCAGGTGCCAGCTCGTGCTCTCGACGTGGGCGGTGTGGCCGTCGAAGCTCAGGCTCGTGGTGCTGCTGTCGATGTCCTCGGGGGGCGCGCCGGTGCTGTTGTCGATGCCACCGTGGCAGAAGGTGCAGTCGGTGCGCCAGCCCGAGCTGTGGCAGCTGTCGCAGCTGTCACCCATGCCGCCCGTCAGGTCGCTGCCGTGGCAGCTGGTGCAGTCGCTGGCCTGCTGCAGGTAGTCTGGGCCGTGCACCGAGCCCGCGGCGTAGCCGGAGGCGTGGCTGCCCGCGAAGTCGGCGCCGCTGTGGGTGTAGCTGTGGCAGCTGCCGGTGCAGGTCTCGGCCGAGCCGCTCCAGCTGATGCCCGAGACCAGTGCGATGTCGATCTCGCCG
>CAZHIK010000052.1:0-17780 GCA_964532635.1 uncultured Enterobacterales bacterium | reverse complement strand
CACATCGGCGATAGCGACGCTGCCGCTGGCGGTGTCGGCGTGGCAGTCATCGCAGGCTGCGCCGGCGTCGAGGTGGAGCTCGTGGGTGCCGCCCAGGGTGTCGGGGGTGCTCGAGTCGCCGTGGCAGTCGCCGCAGGCGACGCTGTCGCCGTCGGCGGCCGAGCCCAGGGTGCCCGAGCCGTTGCCGTGGCAGTACAGGTTGTTGCACGAGCCGCTGCGGTAGAGGCCGACGAAGGACAGGCCGCCGCTCATGTCCACCTCGGCCGCGGCCGAGGTGCTGTCGGCGACGTGGGCGTGTCCGGTGCTGGAGGCACTGGTAGGGGTGACGTGGCACTGGTCGCAGTCGAAGGCAGCGTGCAGGCTGGTGTCCTCCACGTGGTCGCTGTGGGCGTCGAAGCTCAGCGAAGTGGTGCTGTCGTCGATGTCCTCGGGGGGCGCGCCGGTGCTGTTGTCGGTGCCGCCGTGGCAGAAGCTGCAGTCGCTGCGCCAGCCCGAGCTGTGGCAGTCGTCGCAGCTCTGCCCCGAGCTGCCGCCGGTCAGGCCGCTGCCGTGGCAGCTGGTGCAGCCCACCGTCTGCTGCTTGTAGTCCAGCCCGTGCACCGACCCAGCGTCGTAGCCGCTGCTGTGCCCGCCCTCGAAGGTCCAGCCGCTATGGCTGTGGCTGTGGCAGGTGCCCGTGCAGCTGTCCACCCCGTCCCAGCTCATGCCCGAGGCCAGCGCCACGTCGATCTCACCGTCCACGTGCTGGCTGGGATCGGCGAAGCTGGTGCTGCCGATCATGGTGTCGGCGTGGCAGCCGTCGCAGTCCATGCCCGCGTCCACGTGCAATTCGTGGGTGCCGCTCAGGGTGTCGGCCGTGCCGCCCTCGCCGTGGCAGTCGCCGCAGGCCACGCTGTCGCTGGTGGCGGCCGAGCCTGTGGTGCCCGCGCCGTCGCCGTGGCAGTACAGGTTCGAGCAGCTGCCGGAGATGTAGCTGCCCGCCGTGCTCAGGCCCCCGCTCAGATCCACCTCGGCCTCGGCTGCGCTGCTGTCGCCCACGTGGGCGTGCCCCGAGGTGAAGGCCGATGCCGGGAGCGCGTGGCACTGGTCGCAGTCCCAGGCCTCGTGCCAGCTGGTGGCCTCCACGTGGGAGCTGTGGGCCGGGAAGCTCAGGCCTGTGATGGCATCGTCGATGTCCTGGGGGGGCGCGCCGGTGCTGTTGGCGGTGCCGCCGTGGCAGAAGGTGCAGTCGGTGGTCCAGCCCGAGGCGTGGCAGGTGTCGCAGCTGCCGCCCGGGGTCCCGCCGCTCAGATCGCTGCCGTGGCAGCTGGTGCAGTCCTCGCTCTGCTCCTTGTAGGCCAGCCCGTGCACCCCCGGATCGTCCCAACCGGAGGCGTGGATGCCGTCGAAGCCCCAGCCGCTGTGGGTGGTGCTGTGGCAGCTGCCGGTGCAGCTGCCCGCACCGTCCCAGCTCATGCCGGAGACCATCACCACGTCGATCTCGCCATCCACGTGCTCGCTCAGGCCGGTGATGACGGTGCTGCCGGTGACGGTGTCGGCGTGGCAGTCCTCGCAGGCGGCTCCCGCAGCCATGTGCTCGATGTGGGTGTCGCTGAGCTGGCCCGGCGTGGCGGCTCCAGCGTGGCAGTCGCCGCAGGCCACGGAGTCACCGTCGCTGACATCGTTCAGGGTCCCGGCTCCGTCGCCGTGGCAGTACACGTCGCTGCAGCTGCCCGTGGTGTAGGTCGCGCTGTCGGCCAGCCCCGCGCTCATGTCCACCTCGGACGCTCCGGCGGTGCTGTCGCTGACGTGGGCGTGGCCGCTGTCGGTGATGCCCGCGGGCAGGACGTGGCACTGGTCGCAGTCGAAGGCGGCGTGCCAGCTGGTGGCCTGCACGTGAGCCCCGTGGGCCTCGAAGCTCAGCCCGGTGGAGCTGTCGTCGAGGTCTTCGGGGGGGGCGCCGGTGCTGTCGTCGGTGCCGCCGTGACAGAAGGTGCAGTCCGTGCGCCAGCCCGAGCTGTGGCAGTCGTCGCAGCTGCGGGTGGAGCTGCCGCCGGTCAGGTCCGTGCCGTGGCAGGTGGTGCAGTCGTCCAGCTGCAGCTTGTATGACAGCCCGTGGACGCTCGGATCGTCGAACCCCGTGGCGTGGGTGGCGTCCATGGTCCATGCGTTGTGGGAGCGCCCGTGGCAGGTGCCGGTGCAGCCCTCCACCCCGTCCCAGCTCATGCCCGAGACCAGCACCACGTCGATCTCGCCGTCCACGTGCTCGCGGATGTCGGAGATGGCGGAGCTGCCGCTGGCGGTGTCGGCGTGGCAGTCCGCGCACTCCGAGCCGGCGTCCATGTGGATCTCGTGGGTGCCGCTCAGGGTGTCGGCCGTGGTGTCCTTGCCGTGGCAGTCGCCGCAGACCAGGGTGTCGGTCACCGATGCCGAGCTGGTGCTGCCCGCGCCGTCACCGTGGCAGTACAGGCTCCAGCAGGTGGCGCCGGTGAAGCTGGCCGAGGCGCTCAACCCGGCGCTCAGGTCCACCTCGACGGCGCCGGCGGTGCTGTCGCTGACGTGGGCGTGGCCGCTGGTGGCCATGGATGTGGGCAGGACGTGGCACTGGTCGCAGTCCCAGGCCGCATGCAGGCTGGTGTCCTCCACGTGGCTGCCGTGGGCCGGGAAGGAGATGCTGGTGGTGGCGTCGTCGATGTCTTCCGGTGGGGCGCCGGTGGTGTTGTCGGTGCCTCCGTGGCACCAGGTGCAGTCGCTGCGCCAGCCCGAGTCGTGGCAGTCGTCGCAGCTGGTGCCGGCCGAGCCTCCGGTGAGGGAGCTGCCGTGGCAGCTCGTGCAGTCGTAGACCTGCAGCTTGTACTCGAGGCCGTGCACGGCGCCGTCGTCGAAGCCCGGGATGTGGCCACCGTCGAAGGTGAAGTAGCCGTGCTCGTGGTCGTGACAGGTGCCGGTGCAGGTGTCCACCCCGTCCCAGCTCATGCCCACGCCGAAGGCCACGTCCACCTCGCCGTCGACGTGCTCGGCGGGATCGGCGATGGCGTCGTTGCCGGCGGCGGTGTCGGCGTGACACTCGTCGCAGGTGATCCCCTCGTCGATGTGGTCGGCGTGGGTGTCGCTGAGCAGGTGGGCGCTCGTCTCGCCCGCGTGGCAGGCGCCGCAGTCCAGCATGAAGCCCGTGGTGGACTCGCCGTTGGTGCCTGCGCCGTCGCCGTGGCAGTAGAGGTTCGAGCAGGTGTCCACCCCGTCCCAGCTGCCGTCGGGGGACAGGCTGCCGTTCAGGTCCACCTCGGCCAGCCCCGGGGTGGTGTCGTCGATGAACAGGTGCCCACTGCTGAGCACGTCCTCGTGTTCGAGGTGGCAGAAGTCGCAGCCCCAGGCGGTGTGCGTGGTCTCGTCCACGTGGGCCGTGTGCTCACCGAAGGCGCAGCCGCTGTCGCCGCCGTCGATGTCCAGCGGGGGCGCGCCGGTCTCGTTGTCCACCCCGCCGTGGCAGCGCACGCAGTCGGTGCGCCAGCCTGCGGTGTGGCAGTCGTCGCAGGTGGTGCTGGCCGAGCCGCCGCCGAGGTCTTCGCCGTGGCAGTCGGTGCACACCAGGACCTGGTAGGTGGCCGTGGGGCCATGGACCTCGGGCTCGTCCCAGCCCACCCCGTGGTACAGCCCGCCCCAGGTGGAGCCGCCGT
The DNA here is from genome assembly GCA_964532635.1 of uncultured Enterobacterales bacterium. Classification (GTDB taxonomy): domain Bacteria; phylum Myxococcota_A; class UBA796; order UBA796; family JAFGLY01; genus CALDOK01. The sequence goes on along the minus strand of CAZHIK010000052.1, from coordinate 14,124 downwards.
GCTCGGTGCCGTGGCAGCTGCCGGTGCAGGTGTCCAGCCCGTTCCACTCCATCTCCTCGGCCAGGCTGGTGTTCACCTCGCCGTCGACGTGCAGCGCGGGCTCCACGATGGTGTCACTCTCGGACACCACCTCGGCGTGGCAGTCCTCGCAGCTCAGGCCCTGCTGCAGGTGCTCCGGGTGGACCCCCGTGAGGCTGGTTGTGTCGTCGACGCCGCCGTGACAGCTGGTGCAGTCGGCTTCCAGGCCGGTCTGCACGCTGCCCAGGGTTCCGGCGCCGTCGCTGTGGCAGTACAGGTTGCTGCAGCTGGCCGCGCCGTCGTAGCTGCCGTCGGGGGACAGGCCGTCCAGAAGGTCGAGCTCGGCCTGGGCCGGGGTGGTGTCGTCGGCGAACAGGTGACCGGGGGACAGGATATCCTCGGGCACCAGGTGGCACTGGTCGCAGTCCCAGGCCGTGTGGATGGTCTGCTGCACGTGGGCGCCGTGCTCGGGGAAGCTCAGATCGGTGCCCAGCCCGTCCATGTCCACCGGGGGGGCGCCGGTGGTGTCGTCCATGCCGCCGTGGCACCAGGTGCAGTCCGAGCGCCAGGACGAGCCATGGCAGCCATCGCAGCTGATGGTGGTGCTGCCGCCCAGCAGGTCTTCGCCGTGGCAGGCCGTGCAGGCCGACTCCTGCAGCTTTGCGGCGAGGCCGTGGGCCTCGCCCAGGATCCATCCATCGCCGTGGAAGCGGGTGTCGGTGTCTCCGCCTGTGTCGGCCGGGCTGTCTCCGGGCCGGCTGGTCGAGGGCTCGCTGTCGCCCGGTTTGGCCGGGAAACAGCCCGCTATCAACAGCGTGAGGAGTATGATGGAGAGCGGGCATAGTCGTCGTGCTCCACCGAATCGGCGGTTCCCCTCGAAGCGATGCATGGGTGGTGCTCCCGTAGCGGCTGTAGTAGCTGTTACGGAATTGTAGGAAACACCCGCCGGGGGGCGCAACCGATCATCACGATATTTTCATGTGCGTGAGCGAAGCCGTTCTTCTATGCCCATCCTCGGCGCATTCGATCCTCGCTACCAGCGTGCCTCGAAGCCGAGGTGTCCGGGGCCGGCACTCAGCGAGACGCGGCGTTCGCCGAGCCACAGCGCGGAGCCGACCCCCAGGCAGGCCACCGCCAGGGCGCCCTCCACCCCTGCGGCCACCCGCATGGGACCCATCTGGTCGTACAGCCTCGCGGCCCGATCCTCGTCCTCCTCGGCCACATACCAGCCGTAGACCCTTCGGGCCTGGCCGTAGTTGTAGACCGCCGCGATCCCCAGCCCGGCGCCGGCGCCGAGCACCGAGGTGTTCAGCACTCTCCGGCCTGTGGACATGTCCGAGCCCGGGGCATCGAGGCCATCGGTGGTGGCCCACATCAGTGTTCCCACGCCCAATCCCAGGGCTCCTGCGCCCAGCTCGGCGATGCCGGCGATCTGGCGTGGCCGCACCTCCTGCGTCAGGATCGAGTCATCCTGGAGGGAAGCAGGTTGGGCCGTGTAGTCGGCGTAGGCCTCGCGAGCCTGCGTGAGGTTGTAGGCGCCGGCTCCCACCAGCCCCAGGCCGACGCCCAGCACCGCGGTGTTCAACACCAGGCGGGTGGGGGCGGGTGGGGCCGCCTGGACGGGCGCATCCTGAGCGAGAGCAGGGGAGCTGCCGAGGGCGATGGCCAGGACCAGGGTGTGCATGGCGGGCTCCTTCAGGGGTGGCAGGCGAGGCAGCTGTCGGGGTCGGGGAAGCCGTCGGCCCCGTGGGGCTGGCTGTGGCAGCCGCTGCAGGGCGTGCTGTCGGTGTGGCCGGCCGGAGCGCCGTTGGTGCCGTGGCAGGGCACGCAGCCCCAGGGCTCCATCCCGCTGTTGTGCTCATCCTCGCTGTGGCAGGCCCAGCAGGCCGGGTCCTTCCAGCCCGTGTGGGCGCTGGTCAGCTCGCCGCTGGCGGTGGTGTCGCCCGGAGCCGTGTCGACCTGCCCGTGCGGTGCGCCGTAGTAGGGGAAGCAGCCGGGTGGGAGCAGGGCCAGCGACAGGGTGAGGACGCGGATCACGGTGGGCTCCTGTGCACGACGACTGCGTGCTCGAAACGTTCTGTGCTATACCGGCTCCGACATGGTCCTGTCTACGCCCGCCATCTGCACGCTGCTCGCGCTGTCCGTCCCGTCCCAGGCTGGTGAGCTGGAGCTGGAGTCCGTCGCGCAGCTGCGCCACGACCACCTGGGCGAGCTGTACGTCCCCGCCTGGCAGCTGCTGCGCTTCGAGCAGGCCGCCGGGCCGGTTGACCTGCAGGGCTACGCCGGCCTCGAGTGGATGGCGGGGGTGCCGTCCCCCATCGATCCCGACATCTACCGCCTGAGCGCCTCGGGTCAGCTGGCTGGCGGAGAGTGGGCTGCCGGCCGGCTGCGGGGCGTGGGGGCGCTGCGGGCCCAGACCTTCGACGGCGTCAGCTACCGCCACGGCATCGGTGATCACCTGTGGGCGGGCGGCTGGGCGGGCCTCACCCGCCACCAGGACATCGACGATCTGCTGGACATCGGCGACATGGCCCGCGTCGAGCTTGGCTGGAACAGCGCGGCCATGCAGCTGCGGGGCGGCGCCGAGATCGCCACGGGCCCCACCACCCCCACCATCGCCCGCCAGGATCTCCAGGGCAGGCTGCGCCTCGGCTCTGGCACGCGTCCCGCTCGCCTGGGAGCCCGCGTCGTCGTCGCCGAGCCCATCCAGGACGCCAGCGGCGCCGTGCTCGAGTGGGCCCGGGTGGACACCGCGGTGCGTCCCTGGAGCCCCCTCGAGCTGTCCGCCCACGCCCAGCACCGTGAGGCCGCCGATCCCGACGCCCTGTTCGGCGACGCCATCCTCGACGCCCTGGCCGGAGGCGCGGTCCAGGAAGCCGGCCTGGGCGCCAGGCTCATCGGCGCCCGCTGGTCCTCCCTGTCCATGCGCTACGCGGTCGTCGGCTACGGCGAGGGCCACAGCTGGGGCTACCGGGCCGACGTCGCCTGGCAGCCGGGCCGCAGTGATGCCACCCTGCGGGCCTACCCGGCCCTCTGCTCCCGGGTGGGCCCTGGCGGCCAGTACCACGCCGTCTCCTCGGTGCTCCGCTGGAGTGCATCGGACGCCACCGCGCTGGCCGGAAGCCTGGCCTTCGTGCCCTACCAACAGGCCGAGCAGCCCTGGGCCACCCTCGTCACCGGCGGGCTGCAGCTGCAGCAGCGCGTCGCCAGCTGGGCGCAGCTGGGCGCTATGGTCGATGTCGCCGCCGACGGCGCCGGGCTGTTCGACCTGCGGGGCGGCGCCACCTTGAACCTCAGGTGGTCCTCATGAGTGCCCGTTGGATCTTCCTGGCGTTGTCAGCGAGCCTCCTCGTCCTCCTCGGCGCAGCCGCCGCCGGCGTCCCCGCCTACGACCACGACGCCCACAAGGCGGCCAACGAAGCGGCCGGCCTGAGCTGCACCGCCTGCCACGATCTGGGTCCCGGCGGCTCCGGCCCGTCGGGCATGGCTGCCACCATGAAGGTGGAGCGCGAGGCCCTGTGCCATGGCTGCCACGTCCAGGGCGCCGCGCTGCCCCTCGAGGGCAAACTGGTGAAGGGCCCGCAGGGCTGCGAGACCTGCCATAGCTCCCTGCCCAAGCCCGCCTCTCACCTCGCCGACTACGCGTCCACCCACGGCGCCGACGCCCGCCTGGACGCCGCGAGCTGCAAGTCCTGCCACCGCCAACGCGACTGCGTGGACTGCCACGAGCGCAAGCAGGCCACGGGCTTCGGGGTCCACGAGCGCAGCTGGCCCTGGATCCACGGCATCGCCGCCCGCACCGATCCCGCGGGTTGCGACGGCTGCCACCTGCAGGCCGACTGCGTCCAGTGCCACACCACCGGCCGTCCGGGGTCACCGTGAGGGCTCTGCTGCTCCTCGCGCTGCTGACCGCCGGCTGCGGTCCAGCCGACCCTTGCGCCGGTTGGCACGACAGCCTCGATGGCGACCAGGGCCTCACCGTCACCCAGGACGAGCACGGTCCGGGCTGGGGCCAGACCGCCTGCTTCCAGTGCCACCAGGCCTGGACCATCCACCCGCCCGACTGCCTCGAGGACGGTTGGATCGACATGATCGACGACATGGCCGATGTCGATGACACCCACAGCTGCACCAGCTGTCACGGCGACAACGGCACCAGTGACGACGACTGGGTCGACACCACCGCGTCCGCCAGCTAGCCCCGGGCCGTCGGGCGGAGCATCCGCTCCCCCTGTTTGTGGTATCGTCCATTTGGAATACGGAGGGACCGGGACACAGCCCTCCAGGTGTCTGGAGGTTGTCATGCGCAGGCTTGTTTCCTTGGCCTTCACGATGTTGCTCACCGCCTGTCCGCCCAATGGCGACACCGGCAGTGTGGACCTCGATGGTGACGGGTACGGTGCCGATGAGGACTGCGACGACAGCGACGCCTCGGTCAACCCGGGAGCCAGCGAGATCTGCAACGGCGTGGATGACGACTGCGACGGGCTGGTGGACGACGAGGACGTCGATGTCGACCGCTCTGCGGGCACCGCCTCCTGGGCCGATTCCGACGGCGACGGCTACGGTGACGCCGACAGTGAGACCGTCTTGTGTGATCCCGCGCCCGACCGCGTGTTCGACGCCACGGACTGCGACGACACGGACTCGGCGGTCAACCCGGGGGCCACCGAGATCTGCAACGAGCTGGACGACGACTGCGACGGGCTGGTGGACGACGACGACGACAGCGTGGACCTGACCACGGGGACCTCGTCGTGGATCGATCTCGACGGCGACGGCTACGGCGATCCTGGCACGGAACAGGTCGCCTGCATGGTCCCCAGCGGGAGCGTGCTCGACGCCACGGACTGCGACGACGCGGACTCCGAGGTCAACCCGGGGGCCACCGAGGTCTGCAACGAGCTGGACGACGACTGCGACGAGTTGGTGGACGACGACGACGACAGCGTGGACCTCTCCACGGGCACATCGTCATGGTCCGATCTCGACGGAGACGGCTACGGCGATCCGGAGACCCAGGCCGAGTCCTGTGTGGTGCCCAGCGGCTCTGTGCTCGACGCCACCGACTGTGACGACGCAGACGTGGATGTCCATCCGGACGCCGTCGAGATCTGCAACGAGCTGGACGACGACTGCGACGGGCTGGTGGACGACGATGACGCCGACGTGGACCTCTCCACGGGAACGACCGGCTGGTCGGACGCCGACGGGGACGGCTATGGCGACGCCACCTCCGCACTGACCGTGTGCCTGCTCCCGAGCGGCTACGTGCCGGACTCCACCGACTGCGACGACGGCGATGCAGCGGTCCATCCTGGGGCCGCCGAGCTCTGCAGCGGGGTCGATGACGACTGCGACGGGCTGGTGGACGACGATGACGCCGACGTGGACCTCTCCACGGGGGCCACCTTCTACGATGACCTCGACGGAGACGGCTACGGTGACGGGTCCACCGCCTCGGTCTCTTGCCAGGCCGGCGCGAACCAGGTGTCCGACAGCACCGACTGCGACGACGGCGACGCGGCCGTCAACCCCGGTGCCACCGAGGTCTGCGGAGGTGCGGACGAGGACTGCAACGGGCTGGTGGACGACGGCGACAGCGGTGTGGACCTGACCACCGCCTCCACCTGGTACGAGGACATCGACGGAGACGGCCACGGTGACCCGGCTGTGTCCTGGAGCGGCTGCGATGCCCCCTCCGGCTACGTCTCCGCAGGGGACGACTGCGATCCTTCCGACTCGACCATCTCGCCCTCGGAGGTGGAGGTCTGCGAGGACGGGATCGACCAGGACTGCTCCGGCGCCGACCAGAGCTGTGGCGGTCTGTACGGCGCGCTCGATGCCGACGCCGACGCTGCTGTTGTTCTCTACTGCACCGAGAGCGGGGCCAGCTACAAGTCCCACGACGTGCTGGACTGGGACGGCGATGGTCAGCAGGACCTCGTCGTCGCGGGGGCGTTTTCGAGCGAGGGGGCCAGCTACGCGGGGGCCGCGTGGGTCTACCTGGGCCCGCTGTCCGCGGGGGCTTGGGCCCACGACACCACAGCCCACGCCATGGTCTACGCCACCGACTCGTACGGATTCATGGGCGGGCTCGTGCTCGGGGTCCCCGACCTGGATGGTGACGGTGCGGACGAGGTCTACATCCAGAGCACCTCCGGCTCCGACCGCGGGCTCGTGCCTGGCGACTCGTTCTCCAGCAGCGCCTACATCGGCGACGTCGCGGTCAATACGCCCTTCTGCTCCGGGGTCCGGGGCATCGGTGATCAGGACAGCGACGGCACCGGGGAGTGGGCCTGTGGCACCAGTGTGGGCGGCGCGGTCTACCTGTACGAGGGCTTCTCCACTTCATCGCACGCCGCCATCTACGGCTCCAGCACCACCACCTACGTCGGCGGTGTCCTGGCGGGCGGCGACGACCTGGACGGCGACGGGATCGAGGACCTGTGGGTGAGCGGCCAGGGCATCGACTACGGCGGCTCCAACACCGGCGGCGCCTTCCTGGTCACAGGGCCCTTCTCCACGGTGACCCTGGCCGACGCCGACGCTGCGGTGGCGGGGTCCACCGCCTACCAGGAGCTGGGAACGAGTGTGGCTGTCGCCGATCTCGATGGTGACGGCTACACGGACTACCTCGCCGGCGCACAGTACGATGACTCCGCGTACACCAACGCCGGTGCCTGGTACGGGTTCTACGGTCCCCTGGGCTCCAGTCCGATCACCTCGGACTACGCGGACGTGACGGTGTTCGGAAACGCGCGCAACCTCCAGCTGGGCGAGCGCCGGTTGCCCGTGGGTGACCTGGACGGTGATGGTCAGGACGACCTGGCCTTCTGTGGCTACACCGCTACCACCTCGTCAGGGGCCTCGTCCGGCGCCTCCTGGGTGTTCTACGGTCCGCTCTCCGGCCGGCTGAGCCTCAACGACGCGGTCACCGATGGGGCCCAGATCAGCGGCAGCTCCAGGAACGCCTACTTCGCATCGGACGGTCGCGTCGCCACCGGGCTCACAGGCTCTGGTAGCGTCGATCTGATCCTCGCTGGCCACGGCGCGGCCTGGGGGGGCTACTCCGGGGGTGTGGTCTACCTCTTCTCTGCCTACTGATCTCCGGCCGAGCCTCTCCTCCCCCGCAGCGCCTCGCGCCAGCCGCCTGGGTGGGCGTAGATCACCCGGAAGGCTTCGTACCAGACCACGGTGGCGAAGGTGACCACCAGCCACAGCAGCGAGGCCTCGAGGGGCAGGTTGGTCCAGCCGGGGATGAAGATCCCCATCATCTGCTGCTCCTGGTAGCCCCACCACTGGTAGGGCACCGCCAGGCTGGCCTCCCACAGCTGCGAGACCGCCACGGTCACGAACATCACCAGGGAGAACGCGCGCCAGCTGATGAGCGCCTTGACCGAGGGGTACATCAGCACCACCGGCCCGAACGCCGCCAGCACCAGGAACGTGAAGTAGCCGGGGATGCCTTCGTGGTGGTCGTGGGGGCCGTACCACTTGTAGACGAAGCCCGCCGCCACCAGCAGCCCGCACAGCAGCAGCGAGGGCCAGTGCAGCACCAGGATCCCCCGCTCCGGAGTGGGGTGGCGACCGCGGCTGCCCAGCCAGGCCACCTTGACCCAGACGTAGGCCAGCAGGATCACCACGAAGCCCATGATGTAGAAGACGAACTCCTCCACCGGCACCTTCCCACCCACCACCGGGATCATCCATCCCACCGTGGCGTCCAGGTTCTCGAAGGTGAAGAAGCTCGTGGCGAAGAGGATGTCCAGCACGCAGCCGATGGCCGGCAGGATCACCAGCACCGTGTAGAAGGCCTTCTTGTCCGGGACCTCGATGTCCTCGCGGCGCAGGAACCAGGCCGCCATGGCGATGGCGGGGATGATCCAGAAGCCCAGTGACATGGTGTAGCCCAGGGGGGTGGGGTTGCCCTCGAGGGGCATCAGCGGCCGGGGCTCGCGGATGGTGGCGAGGGTGAGCACGGTGGGCAGCACCACCACGCCCACCATCGCCAGCAGGGTCTCGCCCGGCAGGTGGTATTCGCGCTTGGACATGTTCGACTCCCACGGTCGTCGAGATCGGCCTAACGCGCTCGGGAGCGGGGTCGTGCCCTCTTTTCCACAGTTTCCCCACTCCTGTGCAGGTTCATGAAGGGGATCGCTGGTTGTGGAAAAAGCATGGAAAACGGACGTCTCTGCCTGGAACGAATGTTCAAACGGACAGAAACTGTCCGGACAATCACGGCGCGGGCGTTTACACTACAGGTGTACTTGGAACTTCGACCGGGAGACACCATGCGGTCCAAGCGCTCCACAAACCAGCCCCGTCGTCGCAGCACCGTGTTCCGCCTGCGCCCTCTGGCCTCCCGCCCGCCCTTCGGCCAGCGCGCATTCCAGGCCCACGGCCACGCCAGCCTTCCCTCGCTGCAGGTCCGGTCCGACGACGTCCTCTGCGTCTCCACCGACCTGGCGCGCGGGGCTGTCCTGGTGCTCGAGCCGCAGTCTCCCGGTCACCCCATGCTCGGCCACCGTTCCCGCGGTGAGCTCCGCTCCTTGCCCGCTGACCTGCCCTGCTCCGACTCCCTCTGGCAGCCAGTGGGCTCGGTGGCCGCCGTCTGGCGGCGTGGCCTGTCCTCCATCCCTGCCGACATCGGCGTCGGGGCCGATGCCTCTCCTGCGGTCGGCCTCCCCCACCGCGCCGTGTGCATCCGCGTTCCCCAGGCCGCCCTGGCCCTGGTGCGTGCCGAGCGTCCCGAGCTGATGTCCGCCCAGCTTCGAGCGGCTTCCCAGCCCGGGGGCGACGTGCTGGTCTTCCCCGGCGCCGCCGCCGCTGCCCGTCCCGTGGCCCAAGCCTCCATGTCCCAGCTCCGCGAGCTGGCCCAGCAGCTGGCCCAGGCCCTCGGCTCCACCGCCTCTGTCCAGTCGGTCTCCGCCTCCGAGCTGTGCGTCACCGCCCGTCTTCCTGTGGATCTGGCGGGCGCCGATCGCCTGGCGCGCTCGCTGTCCCGCAGGCTGCGCCTGCCCCTCGCGTTGGCCGTGGCCGACAGCGCCGACGCCGCCCTGTCCGCAGCGTCCTCCTTAGGCGCCGATCAGCTCCTGTGGGTCCTGCCCCCCACCCCTCGGGCCGAGTCCCGGCGCCCCTCCGCCGCGGCTGTCCGTCCGGTGCTGGTGCCCCCCCCCGTGCCGACCTGGTCCCCGGCGGTCCCCGCTCCTCGGCGTCGCAGCGCCACCCCAGCGGCTGCGTCGGAGTCGGTGCAGCTGGGCCTGTTCGAGCGGTCCGAAGCCGCCTGATAGGCCCCTGTGGGCCCCGTGGGCTATCCTGCGGCCATGTCCAGCTCCCTCTTCCCGTCCGGCGCCATCATCGGTGTGATCCACCTCCCTCCGCTGCCGGGCAGCCCCCGGCCGGGGCCCGCCCGCGAGGCGCTGGTGGATCGCGCCTTGTACGATGCTGATGCCTTGGCCCGTGGCGGGGCCGCCGGCTGCATCATCGAGAACCTGGGCGACGCCCCCTTCGCCCCCGACGCGGTCGAGCCCCACGTGGTGGCCTGGATGGCCGTGCTCGCCTCAGCGGTCTCCCAGCGCTTCGACGGCGCGCTGCGCCTTGGCATCAACGTGCTGCGCAACGCGGGCCTCGAGGCCCTGGGCGTCGCCTCGGCCGTTGGGGCCGACTTCGTTCGGGTCAACGTGCTGTCCGGGGCCATGGTCACCGACCAGGGCATCATCCAGGGCCGGGCCCGCGAGCTGATGCTCTATCGCCGGCGCCTGGAGCACCCCTGCCTGGTGGCCGCGGATGTCCTGGTCAAGCACGCCAGCCCAATCGGCGAGCTCCAGGTGGAACAGGCAGCCCGTGACGCCTTCCACCGCGCCGGCGCCGACATGCTGATCGCCTCTGGCGCGGGCACCGGCCTGCCCACCGATCCCGCCCGCCTGGCCGCTGTGCGCCAGGCCGTACCCACGGCCCCCCTCTGGCTCGGCAGCGGCCTCACCCCCGACAACGCCGCCCGCTACCGCCCCCACTGCGACGCCGCCATCGTAGGCACCTGGCTCCACTGCGACGCGGACCTTCGGCAACCGCTGGACGTGGCACGGGTGCGAGAGGTCGTCGCGGCGTTCAGCTAGTGGGGGGTGGGGCGCAAACAGTCCAGCGGACTGTCTGCGCCCCCTTCCGACAGCTCCCGCGTCGGAACACGGACCACGTCGAGGCCATCCTATCGATGCACCCCCAGGGGGGAACGGGGGGGGCGGAGGACGGCGGTCCGCCCGGCAGGGTCATCAGGAGCAACCGCTCGTGGCTCCGCAGTTGAAGCACTTGTAGCAAGACCCCGAGCGCATCATGATGCTGCCACACTCGTGGCAGGGGGGGGCGTCGGCCTGGTTCACGAAGATGTTGCCGCCGCTGGCCTCGGGAACAGCGGGGCCCGGGTTGTCTTCGCGCGTGTCCACGTCGATGGAGGGCGGGGAGGCCTCCTGGACGGGCTCGGCCGGTGCCGGGGATGAGGTGGTGGCTGGGCGCGCCGATGCCGCCCTGTGGGCGATGGCGGGACCGGTCTGGCCCTTGAGGAAGCGAAGCTCGAGCCAGCGGAAGATGTAGTCCAGGATGGACTTGGCGATGGGGATCTCGGGGTTCCCCGTGAAGCCGCTGGGCTCGAAGCGGGTGTGGGTGAACTTGTCACAGAGCACCTTGAGAGGCACGCCGTACTGCAGGGCCATGGACACCGACGTAGCGAAGCCATCCATCAGGCCTGAGACCACCGACCCTTCCTTGGCCATGACGATGAACAGCTCGCCGGGCTTGCCGTCGTCGTACAGGCCCACCGTGACGTAGCCTTCGTGGCCGGCCACGTTGAACTTGTGGGTGACCGCGGAGCGCTCGTCGGGGAGCTTGTTGCGGGTGGGGCGGTACTCGATCCGGACCTCGGGCACGTGTGTAGCATCGGGCTTGGGCGCGGCTTCGGTGGCCTCGGCGGTCTTCTCGCCTTCGTCCTTGGAGGTGCTGAGGGGCTGGGAGCGCTTGGAGCCGTCACGGTAGATGGTGATGGCCTTGACCCCCAGGCGCCAGGACTCCATGTAGACCTCGGCGATGTTCTCGGGGGTGTAGTGCTCGGGCAGGTTCACCGTCTTGGAGATGGCGCCCGAGATGAACGGCTGCACCGCGGCCATCATGCGCACGTGGCCCATGGGGTCGATGCTGCGGGTGCCGTTGGCAGCGCGGAAGGAGCAGTCGAACACGGGCAGGTGCTCGTCCTTCAGGTTGGGGGCGCCTTCGATGGTCTCCTTCTCGGCCAGCCAGTCCTTGATCTCCCCGGCTTCGTCCACGTCGTAGCCGAGGTGCTGCAGGGCGGTCTCGACCGTGCGGTTCACGATCTTCATCATGCCGCCGCCGACGAGCTTCTTGTACTTGACCAGCGCGAACTCTGGCTCGACCCCGGTGGTGTCGCAGTCCATCATGAAGCCGATGGTGCCCGTGGGGGCCAGCACGGTGACCTGGGCGTTGCGATAGCCGTTGGTCTTGCCCAGATCCTCGGCGTCGCCCCAGGAAGCGATGGCAGCGTTGCGGAGCTTCTCGGGGGTGAGGTGGATGGGCAGGCCTTCGGCGGCAGCGCGGTGCTTGGCGATCACGCGCATCATGGAGTCGGTGTTCTTGCGGAAGCCCGCGAAGGGACCGCGCTCCTCGGCGATGCGGGCCGACCAGGCGTAGGCGGTGCCGGTCATCAGGGAGGTGATGGCGCCGGCGTAGGCGTGGCCCTCGGCGGAGTCGTAGGGCAGGCCGCGGGCCATCAGCAGGGCGCCCAGGTTGGCGTAGCCCAGGCCCAGGGGACGGTAGTAGCGGCTGTTGAGCTTGATCTTCTCGGTGGGGTAGCTCGAGCGATCGACGATGATCTCCTGGGCCGTGATGGCCAGACGGCAGGCCGCCTCGAAGCGCTCGGTGTCGAACGCGCCGTCGGGCTCCAGGAAGCGCAGCAGGTTCAGGGAGGCCAGGTTGCAGGCCGAGTCGTCCACGAACATGTACTCGGAACAAGGGTTCGAGGCGTTGATCCGGGAGCTGTTGATCACCGGGTTCCAGTCGTTGACCGTGGTGTCGAACTGGATGCCGGGATCGCCGCAGAGCCACGCCGCCTCGGCCATCTCGCTCAGCAGGTCGCGGGCGCGGTGGGTGTCCACCGGCGTGCCGTCGAGCACCGTGCGGGTGTGCCAGGTCTCGTCTTCTTCGCATGCGCGCATGAAGTCATCGGTCACGCGCACCGAGTTGTTCGAGTTCTGGAAGGCCACCGAGTCGTAGGCGCCGCCCGTGACGTTGAAAGCGCCGTCGTAGCCGGCATCGATGAGGGCCCAGGCCTTCCGCTCTTCGTCGGCCTTGCAGTTGATGAACTCCCGCACGTCGGGGTGGGAGATGTTCAGGATGACCATCTTGGCGGCCCGGCGGGTGGCGCCGCCGCTCTTGATCACGCCGGCGAAGGCGTCGAAGCCGCGCATGAAGGACACCGGACCGCTGGCGGTGCCGCCGGTGCTGAGCTTCTCGGTGCAGGCGCGCAGGGCGCTGAGGTTCGAGCCGGTGCCCGAGCCCCACTTGAAGAGCATGCCCTCGGTCTTGGCCAGATCGAGGATCGACTCCATGGTGTCGGACACGGCGTTGATGAAGCAGGCCGAGCACTGGGGATCGTCGACGTGGCCGACGTTGAACCACACCGGGCTGTTGAAGGCCAGGTGCTGGTGCAGGCAGAGCCAGGCCAGGTCGTTGCGGAAGGCCTCGGCCGAGCCGTCGTCGGTGAAGTAGCCGTCCTCGCGACCCCAGGCGGTGATGGTGTTCACCACCCGCTCGATGACCTGGCGGACGGAGGTCTCGCGCTCGGGGGTGCCCTGGTGGCCACGGAAGTACTTGGAGGCCACCACGTTGGTGGCGGTCTGGCTCCAGCTGGCCGGCACCTCGACCTTGTCCTGCTCGAAGACGACCTTTCCGCTGGGACCGGCGATCCGCGCCGGGCGAGTCTCCCAGGTGGTGGTGGACCAAGGGCTCAGGCCCTCGGGGCAGAAGGTGGGCGCGAAGTCCAGGCCGAGCTCGTGGCGGGAACCCGAGGAGCGGGCCGAGCGGGTGGAGGGCTTCTGGAAGGGCGCGACCGGGCCGGGGGAGGTGTCCATGCGATGTGCTCCAAACAATCGTTCGAGGTCGTGGTCGGAATGAGGGCTGCTCGCGAAGGAGGGGGCGAGCTGGGGAAGGCCTCGAGAGAGGGTTTTGATATTTGTGATTTTGCCGGGCGCGGGTGTGGTTTCGCGCCCGCAGGCGTCCCGCTGAAATACACCTGCTGGGCCCATCTCGTCAAGGTGGGAAAGCACAAGATATTGGGGCTGAGGGCGCTCTCCACCTCAACATGTTGTGGGTGTATCTGCCTGTGGAAAACGGCCCCCAGGTGTCGGTTCCTCTGTGTGAACGGTGACTATTGCCAGGTTGAGGCTGTGGAGAACCCAGGGGGCAAGTCGAACGGCGGGCGAGGGAGGTTTTCTTTCCCCTCGCTGCGCCCTACCCGATCGGAACACTTGTGGAAAACCGAGTGCTTATGCTGGATGAACGCCTGGTATCGTCCGATATCGTGTTTTTCCCCGTCCGAGTGGTTGCCTGGGACGGAGGCTGGTGCGGGCCCCTGGCCGCGGGGCGTTGACCCCGGTTTCTTCCCGTCGACCACGGGATCCCCGCCCGGCCGGCAGCCAGCGAGCGTCCCTGCTGGGTCGGTCTACTCCGCGCCGCCGCCGCTGGGGTTCGACGAGGAGCTGGAGCCTTCGTCGATGCCCATGGAGTGGCCCTCGACATCTGCGTAGTTGCTACCGTTGAAGTCGACGCGCACCATGCCGGAGCGGGAGATCTTGACCTCGTAGATCTCGGAAACGCGGCGCCGGATGGCTTCCTTGTTGACGAACTCCACCACGATGTAGCCTTCGCTGTTGAAGTCGGAGTTGGGATTGACCAGCCAACCTCGAGGGGAGAACACGATGCAGTCGTTGTTGGGGGAGCCGCGGTAGGGGGGGCCGGCCCACGAGTCCCAGGGCATCATGGAGGCGGCGGGGTTGGTGAGGGACAGGTCCACGGTGCCCCACCCATCCTCGTCGTCGATCC
>CAZHIK010000051.1:0-18939 GCA_964532635.1 uncultured Enterobacterales bacterium | reverse complement strand
GTCCTCGGTCCCCCGATCCACCAGCGTCGGCAGCATCCGCAGGGCGAGCTGCATACCTGTGTCCACCCGCTCGGGTGGCAGAACCCACACCAGCTCCACGGCCACCAGAACGCTTCCAGGACGCTGCACCTGCCAGACCTGGGCGTCGCAGGAGAGCGTTGGAGCCTGCACGGCGGGGAGCTGCACCCTCTCCACGCCCACCGCGGGGGGGAGCTCCAGGCTCGCCCCGGCGGACGCCGGCACCTCACCGGCCGCCGCCAGCGCCAGCAGCAGGACCCAGGGGATCACGGCAGCACCACCCGCTCCGAGCGGCAGGGCGCCCGCCGGCGCTCCCCCTCTGGAGCCACCGCCAGCACCACCCTCCCGGAGGCATCCAGGAGGGACTGGGCCACCCGCTGGATGTCCACCACCCCGACGGCCTGGTAGCGGTCAAGCTCCGCTGCACCACAATCGGGGGCCTCGCCCCGCGCGACGCACTGAGCCATCAACGACGCCCGCCCGCTCACGGGATCGGCCGCCCGCAGCCAGCGATTGGACCAGGCTCCACGGGCGCGCAGGAGGCGCTCCGGAGAGGGCCCCTCGAGGGCGAGCCGCTCGAGCTCGGCATCGACAGCACGCTGCAGCGGCCGGAGCTTCCCCTCACCCGCACTCAGCTGGACCACGAAGCCCCCGCCCAGCTGCCAGCTGTCGCTCCAGGCCTGCAGGCTCGTGACCAACCCGCCCTCCACCAGATCGGTCCACAACGGGCTGTCGTTGACCAGCAGCCACGCGAGCATGGCGTAGGTCGGCTCGTCCGGGTGCCCCATCGGAACCCCACGCCAACCCAGGAGCAGGCTGGCGTTGCCGACGTCAGCGGGCAGCCAGGCCCGACGCTCGCCATCGAGCATGGGCACGAGCTCGACGGACCGCTGTTCCGCGGACCGCGCCGGGATCTCGCCGAAGCTCGCCCGAACCCAGGCCTCGGTGGCATCGAGATCGAGATCGCCCGCGACGGCCAACACACAGCGGGACGGTGGGTAGTGGGCGCCATACAGCGCGCGCAGGGCCGAGGCGTCCACGGCCCCGAGGTCCACCGCGCCCCGCGGCCCACCGATGCCCATGACGCCCCGACCGTAGGGGTGCTCCCCAGGGTAGAGCAGGTGCGCCAGTACCAGCGCATCGAGCCCGTGGGGCGTGAGCTGCACCCCCCGGGCCTCCGCCAACACCACTCGCTGCTGCACCGCCACCGCGGCGGGCTCGAGGCTGGGGGCAGCCAGGCGATCGGCCTCGAGCACCAGCGCCCGCTCGAGGGCCCCCGGGGGCACCGTGGTCACAAACCCAGTCCAGTCGTAGTGGGTCCACGCATTGGCGTCGCCGCCCAGGGCCTCCAGCTCGAGGTCGAAGCCCTGGCCCGGCAGGCGCTCACTGCCCGTGAACAGGGCGTGCTCCAGCAGGTGGGCGGCGCCGCCCAGGCCCGGCGGATCGTCCCGGGCCCCCGCCGCCACGAGCAGCTGGATGCTCACGATGGGGGCCCGCGGCTCGGCGTGCAGCACCACCCGTAGGCCGTTGTCCAGGTCGAAGGCCCGGTGGTCGAAGGCCAGCGGCTCGGCCCCCTGGGCCGCCACCATCGCCAGCAGCGCCACCAGCATCAGAACCTCTGCCCGCTCAAGGCCAGGTAGAGGGCCAGGGCCCCCAGCACCACAAGGTGGAAGAGGGCCAGGGGCAGGGCCGCCACCAGCACCGCTCGCCACAGGCGCACGTCGAGCCCTCGACGCAAGGCCACCACCTGCAGCACCGTACCCGCGTAGACTCCCAGCCCCGCCAGCGGAAAGAGCAGGTCGGCCCCCAAGGCATAGGAGCTCACCCGCAGGACCGCGCCGAAGGGCCGAGCACGACCCTCGAGCACACCCAGGCCCACCCAGAGCAGCAGCCCCATGCCGACCGCACGGTAGAACCCGGCGAAGGGCAGCGCCAACGCCACCAGCAGCAGCGCGGGCAGAGATCCTGGAAGATCCGACCAGGCCACCCCCACCATCACAACCCCCGCGCCGAGGGCGAAGCTGACGGCGGCGAAGGCGAGGGGCAGTGCCAGGGAGCCGCGCCAGGGCAGGGCGCGGAAGGTGCGGCCCGGCCGCACCACCAGGCGGGTGCAGGTGTGCAGGTAGGACCGGGCCCAGCCGAGCTGCCCCCCGTGCTCCCAGGGCATGGGGAGGGACCAGCTGTCCCCCTTGGGCCCAGCGCGGGGGCAGTCCGCAGCCTCGCAGGCCAGCCCCGAGCAGTCCTCGCAGAGCTGATCGCCACAGACCTCGCAGCGCTCGCTGGCGGGCCGGGTGGGGTGACGGGCGCAGCGGGGGCCGGAGGCGGACACCATCTGCGCCGATCGCAAGGCCTATTCCTCGCCCAGGATCGCGGCGATTCGCGCCCGGACTCGCACCCGCTGCCCCAGCTCGAGCTCCCAGCGCACCCGCCCGGGCTCGAAGAACAGGATCACGGTGGAGCCCATGTGGAAGCGGCCCAGCTCGCCACCACGCTCGAGGGCGGGGGGCTCGGCTGGTCGCTCATCGCGGGCTGGCGCACCAGTGTTGGTGAGCAGGTCGGTGTAGACGGCCGACATGCGCCCCACCCCGAAGGCCCCGAGCATCACCACGGCCACGCGGCCCACATCCGTGTCGAGCCAGGTGACCAGGCGCTCGTTGCGGGAAAAGATGCCCTCGACCCGCTCGACGCAGGCCTGGAAGACCGGCAGGAGCCGACCCGGCAGGTAGGTCCAGCGGGACACCCGGCCGGACAGCGGGCTGTGCACCCGGTGGTAGTCGGGGGGGGAGAGGTAGAGCACCGCGTAGTCACCGCCCTCGAAGGGGTGATCGCCACCGAGCATCTCGCGGATGGAGGCCTTGTGGTGGCCGCCCTGGGGGATGATGTCGTCGACCACCCGCCCATAGGCCGCCACCTGGGCGTCCGCGGGGGACACCACGGCGTCGGAGTCGGCACACAGCGGCCGCATCCCCGGCTTCAGATCGCGCACGAAGAACTCGGCCAGGCTGGGGTAGTCGTCGATGCCGCCCTCGGCCTCGCTCATGTCCACGCGGTAGTGGGCCACGAACCAGCGCAGCAGCCAGCGGTGCAGCAGGCGGGGCAGGTGCCGGCGTGTGAGCCAGCCCATCCAGCGAGCGAGGCGCTCGCGGGGCAGGACGGAGAGCACGTTGACGATGAGGGCGTCGCGCATGGGGGGTTCCCTGGGAAGGCAGGTGATCCTATCCGATGTCAACGCGTGGGGGCCGGGATCTCACGCATAGCGATCCCCACAAGTTCCCGGACAGACCCGATGAGAATTTTGTTCTATGATGTCGCTGCCGAGGCGCCGCTCCGCTGTAGCAACAAGCCGATGGGAGCCCTTTGCACCAGAACGTTTCCGAACCTGCACCTCGGGGCGGTGGGGCAGCAGCCCCCCCGCGCGTCAAGGTTCGTCGCTCGATAGTCGATGTTCCAAGGACATGGGACGCGCTGGCGAACCAGGATCGGCTGGGGCTGCAGCGAGGACACCTGCTGGCGACCGAGCGGGCCGGGCTCAACGACGCCGAGCCCTGGTACCTGGTAGCCGAAGACAGTGACCGCACCGCGGGCATCGGGCACTTCTTCCTGCTGGACATGGAGCTGGCCAAGCTCGGCGGCGAGATCGGGCCCGAAGCCCGTGTCGCCCTCGAGGCCTGGATCCCCGGCTTCCTGAAGCTGCGTGTGGTGGAGTGCGGCTTCCTGACGGCCTTGGGCCAAGGCCTGGCAGCTCCGGGGCCACGGGGCCCCGCGACCTTGGCAGCCATGGCCAGGGCCCTCGAGGAGAAGGGTCGCGAGCGAGGCGGCGAGGTGGCGATCCTGCGGGACGTGCCCCTCGAACAGCGCGAGCGCTACGCTGCCCTCGAGGCGGACGGCTGGGTACCGGTCCTGGGCTTCCCTCGCGCGGCCATGGCCCTGGAGCACGAAAGCTTCGAGGGCTGGCTCGCGGCCCTCAAGAAGAAGCGCCGCGTGGCCGTCAAGCGCATCCTGCGAAAGCTGGAGCAGCCTGGGGTGGAGCTGCGACAGATCCACCGCTTCGGCCCCCACGCCGAGCGCCTCGAGGCCCTGTGGTGGCAGGTCCACCGCCGGGCGACCTCATACGAGCACGAGATCCTGAACGCGGCCTGGTTCAGGGAGCTGGACGAGGCGCTGCCGGATCGCAGCAGCATCCTGGCGGTACTGAACCACGGCGAGATCGTGGGCTGGTTCTTGCTGCTCGAGGGCGAGCGTGAGCTGTTCGCGGCCCACTGCGGCCTGGACTACGCGCACAACCAGCGCCTGGGCACCTACTTCGCCCTGTACCTGGCCGCCCTGCGCCAGGCCTATTCCCAGGGCAAGCAGCGGCTCGACCTGGGCATCACCACCTACGCGGTCAAGCACACGCTGGGCTGCCGCAGCGAGCCGCTGGTCTACTACGTCAAGCACCTGCGGGATCCGAGCCTGACCCCAGCCTTCGCCGACCTCCTGCGTCGGGGCATCCAGCAGCCCGTGAACCGCCACCGACCCTTCGGTGCCAGCACCCCACCACCGAGGGATCTGAAGGCCGACGCCCGCAGCCTGCTCCCCGAGCCGGGCAGCGACGTCTTCCGTCAGGCCGAGGCCTACGTTCGCATCGACCTGCTACGCATGATGGGGCTGTACTCCTTCTGCCCCGCCTTCGCCGGGGCACAGGAGCCGGTGATCGAGCAGGACGGTCGGCCGGTGATCATGCTGGGCACCAACGCCTACCTGGGCCTGGCCACCCACCCGCGACTGCGGGCCGCGGCCGCCGAGGCCCTGGAGCGCTACGGCACGGGCTGCTCGGGCTCGCCGCTGCTCAACGGAACCCTGGACCTCCACCAGGTCCTCGCCCGGGAGCTGGCCGAGTTCCTGGGCAAGGAGGACTGTCTGCTGTACGGCACCGGCTACCAGACCAACCTGGGCGTGCTGTTCGGCTTGCTGAACTTCAACGACACCGTGGTGATGGACGAGCGCTGCCACGCCAGTCTGGTGGACGGGGTGCAGCTGTCCCGGGCGAGCCTGCTGCGCTACCGCCATCGCGATCTGAACCACCTCGAGCAACGCCTGATCCAGGCAGGGGACCGCCCCACCCTGGTCGTCACCGATGGCCTGTTCAGCATGGAGGGCAGCCTGGCCCCCTTGGGGGGCATCGCCCAGCTGGCCCGGCAACACGACGCCCGGCTGCTGGTGGACGACGCCCACGGCGTCGGCGCCCTCGGCGCTGGCGGGCGGGGCACCTGCGAGCTGCTGGGGGTGCTGGACGAGGTGGAGCTGATCACCGGCACCTTCAGCAAGTGCTTCGCGGCGGTGGGCGGCTTCGTGGCCGGGCCAGCCCGGGTGATCGAGCACCTGAGGCACGAGTCCAGGCCCCACGTGTTCTCCGCGAGCCTGCCGCCGGCCGTGGTGGCCACTGTGCGCGCGGCCCTGGCGCTGATCCGCGAAGAACCCGAGCGCCGCGAGGCCTTACAGCGCAACGCCGACACCCTGGCCCGAGGCCTGCGGGGCCTGGGCTACCAGGTGCTGGCCGAGGGCACGCCGATCCTGGCGCTGCCCACCCGGGACGAGCTGCTCACACTGGGCCTGCACCACGCCCTGCTCGAGCGCGGGATCTACACCAACCCCGTGCTGAGCCCAGCGGTACCCAAGGGCCAGGAGCAGCTGCGCATCAGCGTGATGGCCACCCACCGCCCCGAGCACATCGAGCGTGCCCTCGAGATCTTCGGGCGCGTGCGCTGCAGAACCTTCCCCGAATCCACCGCAGCCATGGAGGTGGCCCCTTGACAGGCCCCACCCAAGAGCTGGATCCCGCCAACACGCTGATGGAGCACTCCTGCCGTCTGGTGCGACCGGTCTGCGTCTACCTCCAGAAAGAGCATGGGGAAGAAGCCTTCTCGGCCATCGCCGAGGCCGCCGGGCTGCCCGCCGACTACCTGATGGACGAGCACAACTGGATGAGCCACGAGTTCTACAAGCGCTTCCTCGAAGAGCTCGTGCGCTACACCGGCAACCCGCGGGCTCCCTGGGAGGCGGGCCTGTACGCTGCCACCCCCGAAGGCTACGGCCACCTGTACTGGCTGCTCCGCGCCTTCGGCACCCCGGAGATGATCTACCGGGCGGTCGTGAGCCAGGTCCCCAAGTACACCAAGTGCGGCGACTACGAGATCCTGGAGTTGACCAAGAACAAGGCCGTGCTCGCGCTGAAGCACAAGCCCGGGTACAGCCCCACCGAGCTGACGTGCATGGACGCCATCGCCGAGCTGGCCTCCATTCCCAAGGTCCAGGGCTCACCGCCCGCCCGCGCCGTCGAGACGCAGTGCCAGGCCCACGGTGCCGACCGCTGCATCTACGAGCTGCACTGGGTCAACAAGCCCACGGCCCTGGGGCGCATCATCGGCCTGAGCGCTGCAGCACTGCTGGTAGGGCTGGACGCCCTCACGATCGGCGTGTTGTTCTCCTCGACGCAGCTGGCACTGGACGTCCTGGCGCCCCTGATGATGTTGCTGCTCGGCTACCACGCGGGAGCGCTGTACGAGTCCCGTCGCTCCGACCGCTGGAACGCGCGGCTGGCCTCGGAGCTGGACCGCTCCCTGATCGAGTCCATGGAAGCCGTGGAGCAGAAGTTCGCCGACCTCCGCCGAGCCCGAGATGAGATCGTGGCCCTCAAGAACGACGAGATCCGCGAGAAGGCCGCCGAGCTGGCCACCCTCAACGACCAGTTGGTCCGGGCCCTCGAGGATCTGAAGCGCCTGGACATCAAGAAGACCGAGTTCCTGCGCATCGTGGCCCACGACCTCAAGACCCCCCTGGCCTCCATCTGCATCTACGCCCGCATGCTCACCATGTACGACGACATCGAGCCCGAGGAGCGCGCCAGCTTCCTCGAGGTGATGGACAAGGAGAGCATGAGGCTGTCGGGCATCGTGGACCGCTTCCTGGATCTGACCCGCATCGAGACCGGCACCCTGCGCATGGACCTGGCCGATGTGGAGATCGACGTCCTGCTGCGCCACATCGGGGCCGTCTTCCAGACCGCGGCCGAGGCCCAGCAGGCCGAGATCGTCTTCGAGCTGGAATCCGAGCTGCCCACCATCCGGGCCGACGAAGGGCGCCTGGGACAGGTGACCAGCAACCTGCTGGCCAACGCCTGCAAGTTCTCCCCCAAGGGTGGAACCATCCTGGTCAAGTCCTGGCTGGCGGACGACGACGAGGAGACGCGGGTGTGCATCAGCGTCAGCGACAGCGGCCCAGGGATCCCTCCGGAGCTGAGCGCGTCGATCTACGAGAAGTTCTTCCACGCCGAAAACGACGGCGACCGCGGCCTCACCGGGCAGGGCCTGGGGCTGTTCATCGCCAACGAGATCGTCAAAGGCCACGGCGGCCGCCTGTACCACGAGAGCAACCCAGGCCGAGGAACCACCTTCTTCGTGGAACTTCCTCTGGCCGGTGGCTCGACCGCCAAGGACTTCGAGAGCTAGGGAGCAGGAATGACCATTCGCCCACTTTCTGCAAGGCTACTGCTCAAGGTGCCTTCGGTGGTGCGCCAGCTGCGGTGCACGTCGCTGGCCACCTCGTGCAGGCTCCGGATCTGGAGCATGGACGACCAGGCGCTCATCACGCTGCCCCACCGGATGGCGGGGGACCCGCCATGGCCCCGGGCCCTCGAGGTCATCCTCGACGACCGGGGCCAGCCCATCATGCGGGTGGAGCTGGACTGCCCGGAGCAGGACCACAGCAAGGCCGAGGCCACCCTGGCATTGGTGAAGGCCATCCTCGACGAGCGCATCCATGCGGAGCTCCGGGAAGACGAGATCTGCTCCGAGCTGGTGGTGAGCTACGAGCACCTGGGCTTCTTCTACGACCTGGCCGCACAGCTCGGCGAGAATCTCGATCCGGGCGCTATCTACGGGAGCATCCTGCAGCGCAGCGCCGAGCTGTTCGGCGCCCACCACGCCGCCGCCATCCTCGAGCACGGACGACCGCCGCGACATCGCTTCGCCGCCGAAGGCGCGGCAGAAGAGGACCCCGCATTGCCGAGCCGCACCTCACGCCTGCGCCTGCCCCTCACTCACGACGGGCGCTGGCTGGGCACCCTGGAGCTGTTGGGGGGACGCGAGCGCTTCTCGGCCCAGGACAAGAAGATCCTCCAGGCGGCCATGGCGCTGGCGAAGCTCGCTGACCGCCACGCCGCGCTGGTTCAGGACGAGCGCGACACCCTCGAGGGTCCGGTGGCGGCCTTCGCGACCGCCCTCGAGGCCAAGCACCCCTACCGCCGGGGCCACGCGCGACGAGTGGCTCGGCTGGCCCGATGCATGGGAGAGGCGTTGGGCTTGGATGAGGAAGAGCTGAGCGCTCTACAGCTGGGTGGGCTGCTCCATGATCTGGGCATGGTGGCCGCCCACGACGCCCTGCTCGCCAAGAGGGGCAGCCTGAATGCCCTCGAGCTCGAGACGATCCGCAGCCACGCCGCATCAGGAGCAGGCATCGTCGGCCAGGGGCGCCACCAGCAGGCCATCGTGAAGATGGTGCGACACCACCACGAGCGCTTCGACGGCACCGGCTACCCCGACGGACTCAGCGGGGGGAGCATCTCCCGGGGGGCTCGCATCATCGCGCTGGCCGACGCAGTGGACGCCATGCTGTCCCGGCGGACCTACCGCGAGGAGCTCAGCGTCCGAGAGATGACCGTCGAGCTGCAGGCTTGTGCCGGCACCCAGTTCGATCCCGAGCTGGTCCGGCTCTTCATCGATCGGATCCTGCCCTCCACCAACTTCGAGCACTATCTGGCCGATCTGCCCTGGGTGAGCCACCGCGCACCCGGAAGAGGGAGCACCCCATGAGCACCGACAAGCGCATCCTCATCGTCGAGGACGAGTACGTGATGGCCCGCGCGCTGGCCTTCCTCTTCCGCAAAGAGGGCTACGATCCCTCCATCAGCGGCGATGGTGCAGAAGCCCTGGACCTGCTGCTGACGAAGCCGCCGCCGGTGATCATCCTGGACCTCGACCTGCCCAAGATGAACGGCTTCGAGATCTGTCAACACCTCAAGGAGGACCCCGCCACCCAACACGTACGCATCATCGCGCTGACCGCCTCCCCCCACGAGGAGGACCGCAGCCGCATGCTGGCGCTGGGGGCCGACGAGTTCATGACCAAGCCCTTCGACCCCATGGTGCTGGTGCGCAAGGTCAAGGAGCTGATCGAAGGAGGTGGAGCACAGGAGTGAACCGTTGAGCCACCGCTTCCAGTTCGACGAGCACACCTCGCGCCACGGCGTCGCCAGCCTGGTGGAGCTGCTCGAGGAGCGCGGCACGCGCCAGCCCGACGCACTCTTCATGGCGTTCCACCACGGCCACAACGTGAGCTTCGGCCAGCTCCGGGACGGCGCCCTTCGCTGCGCTGCGCAGCTCCTCGCTCTGGGCCTCGAGCGCGGCGACCGCGTTGTGCTGCTGTACCCCACCAGCCCCGCGCTGCTGTACGCCCTCTTCGGCGCGAAGTACGCCGGCGGGGTGCCCGTGCCC
Source organism: uncultured Enterobacterales bacterium (assembly GCA_964532635.1). Classification (GTDB taxonomy): domain Bacteria; phylum Myxococcota_A; class UBA796; order UBA796; family JAFGLY01; genus CALDOK01. Next base: position 9,391 of record CAZHIK010000051.1, on the reverse strand, counting down.
ATGTACCCTCCGCCCGCCTTGAGGGGCCTGGAGGGATACCTCGAGCGACAGCTCCGCCTGGTGGAGAACGCCCGGCCGCGCTTCCTGCTGTGCGATCACCGGCTCTTGCGCGTAGCGATGAGGATCCAACGCCGCTTCGGACTGGAGCTGCACATCGCTGGCTGTACGGAGATGGAGCAGCGCACCCCAATGGACGGTCCACCGCGGCTCCCAGCGGCCTCCGATACCGCGCTCATCCAGTACACCTCGGGTAGCACGGGGAGGCCAAAGGGGGTGGTGCTCACCCACGGCGCAGTGCTGTCCAACTGCCAGGCGCTGGGAGAGCCCGTGGGCTTCACGCCCGACGACTGGATGATCAACTGGCTGCCGCTGTACCACGACATGGGGCTCATCGGGATGGTGATGTTCCCCCTCTGCTACGGCGTCCGAACCACCATGATGTCGCCCCGGGACTTCCTCCAGGATCCCATGAGCTGGCTTCGGGCCATCAGCCGCGGCAGGGGGACCATCGCCGTGGCACCCAACTTCGCCTACGGCTACCTGCTGCGCCGCGTCCGGAACTCCGCACTGCCACCGGACCTGGACCTGAGCCGCTGGCGCATCTGCTACCACGGAGCCGAGCCCATCAGCGCCGAGATCATGGATGACTTCACCGCGAGGTTCGAGCCCTTCGGGTTCCGCCGCGAGACCTTCTCCCCGGTCTACGGCCTGGCCGAGAACGCGCTGATCGTCACCTGCCCCGACCACGGCTCGGCACCGGTGGTGGACGCCATCGATCGACGGACCTTCGACGAGGAACACCGGGCGGCTCCCGCCCGTCCCGACGACGCCTCGCCCAAGCGAGTGGTGGGGGTGGGCCGCCCCGTGCACGGCACCGAGCTTCGGGTGGTGGACGAACGAGGGCGCCCGCTGTCGGAGCGCTGCGAGGGTGAGATCCTCATCCGTGGCAGCTCCATGCTGTCCTGCTACTTCGACAGCCCCGAAGCCACGGCCTCGACGATGCGCGGCGGCTGGTTCCACACCGGAGACCTCGGCTACCTCCACGCCGGCGAGCTGTTCATCACCGGCCGCAGCAAGGACCTGATCGTCCACAAGGGCTCGAAGCACCACCCCCAGGATCTCGAGGAGGTCGCCGGCGAGGTGACCGGGGTGCGGTCGGGCTGCACCGTCGCGTTCGGTATCCACGATGTGGACCGAGCCGACGCCCTGGTGGTGATGGTGGTGGAGAGCCGCGAGGAGGACCCCGGGCGCCAGCGCGCCATCGCCACCGAGGTGACCCACCGGGTGGCCGAGCGGGTGGCCTGCCGTCCCGACATCGTGACCGTGGTGCCCCCCAAGACCGTCCCCAAGACCTCGAGTGGCAAGCTGATGCGCGCCGTGACGCGCACCCACTTCCTGGCCCGGGTCCTCGGCGTCGCCCCCGACGCCGTCCCCAGCGAAGACCAGCTCCATCTCGACAAGCTCCGAGCCCGGCTGGGCCTGCGCCCACGACGGCCTCGCTAGCTCTTCCGCTCCAGCTTCCAGACCAGCAGCTCCACCAGCTCGCCCACGGTGGCCACGCCGGCGGTCTCCATGGGATCCACTCGGACCTCGAGGCGCTCCACCAGGGCCTGGAGCAGCTCCTGGGCCAGCAGGGAGTCCATCTCGAGGTCCTCCACGAAGCGACTCTCGGGGTGGACCCGGCCAGGCTCCAGGCCCAAGCGTTCCTGGAGGGCCTGGCGAACGATGTCGAGAACGGTGTCGGTCATGACCTGCCCATCGGTTCGGTGAGCCGCACCATGTAGAGTAGCCTCACTCGAACATGCGCAGCGCACCGCCAGAGTCCAAGCCCCACGATCCCCTGGTCCAGGATCTGGAGCAGCTACGGGCGGAGCTCGCCCCCATCGAAGAGGAGGCCATGGAGCTGCCGTGGGCCCACGAGCGACCATGGAGCACCGCCAGCCACCTGCGGCTGGAGGGGGAGCTGATCCAGGTGGACCTGCACGACCTGAACGCCCGCTGCGCCCGCAAGGCCGTGCGCGCCGCCGGCTGGCTCGCCGGAGAGCTGGACAGCGGTGCCGTGGGCTTCATCACCGGCGTGGGCAGCCACAGCATCGGCCCCGGGGTGCTGGGGGACGTCACGGCACGCGAGCTGCGCACCCTCTGCAAGCGCCACGGCTGGAGCTTCCACCCCAACGGCAAGGGCGCGCTCATCCTGATCACCGACCCCGAGCGGGCCCCCGCTCGGGCCACCTCCCAGCTGCCGCCCCTGTTCTGGCTGATCGCGGCGGTGTTCCTGGGCGCGGTCGCCTACGTGGCGCCGATCACCATCGTCCCAATGGCCATCCTGGCCCTGGTGCTGCTGTTGCGCTGGTGGGCACGACGCAAGGAGCGAGAGAGATGAAGCCCGGACACACCCTCCTCATCCTCACCGCGCTGGGCCTGGGTTGCCCGGCGGGCCAGGCACCGTGCACCGACGAGGACCAGGACGGCTACGGAGCTGGCTCGGACCGCGTGGCCTGCGTCTACGCCGAGCAGGACTGCGACGATGGCGATCCCACCATCAACCCGGGGGCCATGGAGACCTGCGACGGTGTGGACAACGACTGCGACGGCCTGACGGACCCCGGCGACTCCCTCGGCGCCAGCTCGTGGTGGGTCGACGCCGACGGCGACGGTCACGGCGATCCCGGCGGGCCCACCACCGCCTGCGAGCAGCCCACCGACTACGCCGAGACCGACGACGACTGCGACGACGGGGACCCCGCGGTGAATCCCGACGCCGAGGAGGTCTGCAACGGCATCGACGATGACTGCGACGGGGATGTGGACGACCAGGACGACGCGGTCACCGGCAGCAGCACCTGGTACCGGGACCTCGATGGCGACGGCTACGGCGACCCCGACAGCGCCCTCGAGGCCTGCGAGCAGCCCGACGGCTGGATCGAAGACTCCTCGGACTGCAACGACGGGGACGACGAGGTCCACCCCGGGGCCTTCGATCGCACCAACGGCAAGGACGACGACTGCGACGGCGACGTGGACATCGTCTGGCTCGGAGGGGTGCACGGCACCCTGCTGGGGAACGAGGATGGCGATCGGGCGGGCTCGTCCCTGGCTTGTGTGGCCGACTTCGACGGCGACGGTCTCGCGGACCTGCTGGTGGGGGCCGACGAGGCCGACACCGAGGCCGGCAACAGCGGCGCCGCCTACCTGCTGTCGAGCGCGGCCGTCCCCACCGACGGTGGCAGCCTGTCTCTGGCCGAGGCCAGCCTGGTGCTGATCAGCGACGACGCCGGAGCCGCGGTGGGCCAGGACATCCACTCGATCCCCGACGCGGACGCCGATGGCCTGGACGATCTGCTCGTGGGCGCCCAGGCCTGGGGCCAGACCGGCGCGGTGTTCCTGGTGCCATCGGCGCTGACGGGGGAGATCGACATCGCCGAGGCAGCCCGGAGCATCCTGGTGGGTGAGAGCCTCACCCGAGCCGGTCACGCTGTGGCCGGCGGCGACTTCGACGGAGACGGTGCCCCCGACGCGCTCGTGGGTGGCTGGTACCGCAGCGACGAGGCCGGCATCGCCTGGCTGGTGCACGATCCCGCCGAGGGAAGCACGAACCTGACTGACGCCGACACCATCATCGAGGGCGAAGGGGCAGGCCACGCCATGGGCTGGGACGTCGCCAGCGCGGGGGACGTGGATGGGGATGGGCTCGACGACTGGATGGTCAGCGCGCCCTACGCCCACAGCAGCGAGACGGGCGAGGTCTACCTTTTCACCAGCGGAACCGCAGGCAGCCTCACCGACTCGGATGCCACGGCCACCATGTACGGCCGCTACGAGTACGACCACCTCGGCTACGCCATCGAGGGTCGTGGTGACATCAACGGCGACGGCTACGACGACATGCTCCTGGCGGCCCGGGACTACGGCGAGGAGGAGGGTCGGGTCTACGTGATGCTGGGCCCCAAGACCGGCAGCATGTGCGTCTGCGGCGGCTCCGACGGCAGCATGATCGGCGAAGCCGAAGGGGATCGGCTGGGCACCTCCATCGCCATGGGCGACGTGAACCACGACGGGCTGGCCGATGCCCTGTTCGGGGCCACGGGCTCGGACACCGGCGGCGCCTCCGCCGGGGCAGCCTACCTGTGGCTGGGCCCGATGGGCGGTGGCACCCGCTGGGCCGACGAGGCTGACGCCCGCATGATGGGCGCTTCCGTCGACACCTCGGCCGGGTCCAGCGTGGCCCTTCTGCCGGATCTGACCGGCGACGATGGCCACGAGATGCTCGTGGGTGCAGACATGGACGACACCCAGGGCAGCGACGCTGGCGCGGTCCTCCTGGTGCTCTCCCCCATCACGCGCTGGTGACGAGCGAGGCAAAGCGGGCTACGCTCCCGGCGCTCTCCCCCAGGTGATCGTCATGGCCGACCAGGAAGAAAGCAAGGTCCCCGAGAACCCCGCCCCCGGCGTGCTGCCAGAAGGCACCCCCGGAGCATCCCGCAAGGGCGATGTGGGGCTGATGGCGTTCGGCATCGTCTGGGCCATCATCGTGATCGCTGTGGGGATGTGGCTGCAGGGCTAGGACGGCACGGGGGTCATGGAGCTCGTCATCTTCGGGATCTTCGGTGTCTTTGGCGTCCTGTTCGGTGGTGGCCTGCTGTATGCGATGCTCACCCGAGAGCCGGTTCCCCCTTCTCACCAGATCACCGCCAAGCCCCTCGGACCCTGGTCCTTCCAGCGTGCCGAGGGCGTAGTCTCCATCCGGCGCTGCCTGTGGAGCGAGCAGTCCCAGAGCGAGTTCATGTTGCTGGAGCTGACCACGCCCACGCGCCTTCCCCGCATGGATCTCAGGGCTCGGAGTGCCCTGTTCCAGAGTTCCGGCTTCGAAGGCCACTACTCGGTGCACAAGCGGGGACAGGGCGCATCGGTCCTGCTGGCCAGCCACGACCTGCAGCAGCACATGATGGCCCTGGCGAGGCGCCACGACACCTGGGCGGGCAAGGTACACCTGCGCATCACGGATGCGGCCGCGGGCAGCCACCTCGAGATCCGAAAGGAAGGCTGGGTGCGCACGGACGCTGACGCTTCCGCACTGGCGGACGCCATCTGCGGCGTGGCCCGGGCTGCGGGGGACGCCTGGGACGGGCCCTGGGTGCGCCTGGCCCAGCGCTACGGTCTCGGCGCCATCCAGCGGGACTCGCGGGGCCAGCGGAGGCTGGATGCCCGCATCGATGGCATCGGGCTGCGGCTGGAAGAGCACCTGGAGCGAAAGCACATCCGCGTGGAGGCGAGGGCGCGTATCCCCGGCCTGGCAGCGCTGCCCGAGCTGAGGATCGCCCACAGCGCCGACGCGAAGAAAGCCGGCTGGGGTGCGGACTGCGAGTCCACCGGCAACCCGGTGCTGGACATGTGCGTTGCGGTGCACGGCGCCCAGCAGCCCGCCGTGCGCGAGCTGCTGGAAGACCCGGCCCTGACCGAGCTGCTGCTGCCGGTGATCCACGGCCGCCAGGGCGTGCTGAACGGCAGCGAGCTGCGCCTGTTCCTCGAAGATCCCGACACCGAGGTTCTCGAGACCGTCACAGGCGAAGTGATCGAGCTGGCCCGGGCGCTACAGCTCCGTCTGTGATCGTCGTGGCGGGGTTGGAGTACCCTGGGGAGCATGTCGTCACTCTTCCTGACGGTCTCCGCTGTCTTCGCCGCCACGGCCGTGCTCGGAATGGTGCTGGCGCTGCGCCACGAGAGCCTGACCCAGGCCCGTGAGAGGCGGCTGCTCGAGGAATCCAACGCCCCGGGTCCATGGAGCTTCCGGCGCCCCGAAGGCGTCGTGCACGTCGGCCGGAGGACCGGAGAGACCCACCACCTGAAGTACATGCGAGTCAGGCTTCTCGCGAAGGCCCGCCTGCCCGCTCTGGAGCTTCGCCCGGGGGGCTCGCTGCGCAGGGGGAGCGACTTCGACCAGCACTTCGCGGTCCTCGAGCGCGGCCCTGGCGCCCCGCTCCTGTTGCGCGACGCGGAGCTGCAGCGACGAATGATGGCGCTCGCCCGGCGCAAGGACACCTGGGATGGTGCCGTTTCCCTGCTGATCGAGGGCTCCGCCACGGGCTGCCAACTGGAGCTTCACATGGAGGGCTGGGTGAACAGGGAGGCCCGGGCCGAAGAGCTCGCGGACGAGATCTGCGGGCTGGCGCGCGCAGCGGCAGCGGCCTGGGACGGGCCCTGGCGGAGCATCGCCGAACACTGGGAGCTGGGTCCCATCCAGCACTACGGGGGAGGCCTGCGGCGGATCGACGGAAAGGTCGATGGTATCGGGCTGGAGATCGAGGAGCGGGTGGAGGGAGCCGAGCTGGTGATCGACCTCCACGCGAGCATCCCCGGCCTGGAGGAACTGGCGGGCGCGAAGGTCACCCACCGAGACGATGCCGCTCGCGAGGGCTGGGGAGCCACCTGCAAGCCCACGGGCAACCCGGTGCTGGACATGTGCGTGGCGGTGCGCGGTGCCCAGCGACCCGCGGTGCGCGCCCTGCTCGAGGATGCGGCCCTCACCGAGGCCCTGCTGGCCGTAGTCCACGGTCGCCGGGGCATCCTCGACGGCCGGGGCGTCCACCTGCGTGTAGAAGATCCCCACGCCGAGGAGTTGGCGGTCGTGGTGAGTGAGATCCTCGATCTGGCCCGGGCCCTGCAGCGACGTCTGTAGGGGCGCACTTCATGTGCGCCCGCACTGGACGGGAGGGGATAACCATCCGTTACGGACTCCCCTACATCACTTCGAGAGGCCCCCATGAAGACCGCCATCACCGAGCTGTTCGACATCCAGTACCCCGTGGTCCTGTCCGGCATGAGCTGGGTCTCCACGCCCGAGCTGGTGGCCGCGGTCTCCGAAGCCGGCGGCCTGGGCATCCTGGCCACGGGCACGCTGACCCTCGACCAGGTCCGCGAGGGGGTGCGGCGAATTCGCGAGCTCACCGACAAGCCCTTCGGTGCCAACGTCACGCTGTACTTCCCCGGCGCCGAGCGCAACGCCGAGGTGCTCATCGAGGAGAAGGTGCCCGTGGTGAACTACTCCATGGGTAAGGGCGACGCGATCTGCGAGGCGGTCCACGCCTACGGCGGAAAGGTCGTGGCCACGGTCACCAACGCCAAGCACGCCCTGGCGGCCCAGAAGTCCGGCGCCGACGCGCTGATCGTCACCGGCCACGAAGCCGCGGGCCACGGGGGAAAGGTCACCTCCCTGGTGCTGGTGCCCAGCATCGTCGACCAGGTGGAGATCCCCGTGCTCGCCGCGGGCGGCTTCGCCGACAACCGGGGCTTTCGGGCAGCGCTGGCACTGGGGGCCGAGGGCATCGCCATGGGCTCGCGCTTCATGGCGAGCGTGGAGAGCCCCGTACCCCAGAAGCTCAAGGACAAGGCCGCTGAGAATCGGGTTGACCAGACCGTCTACTCCCCCAAGATCGACGGCATCCCCGCCCGCATGGCCCTCGGTCCCGGCGCCAGGCGCCTGGTCAACCGGCCACTCAATCCCATCGCCGCCGCCATCAAGTCCCGCAAGATCGCCGCCATGATGGGCTTCTCCTGGCCCAAGCTGGCGGCGGGCATCATGCTGTCGGGCCCCGAAAACGCGTTCCGCATGGCCCGGATGGCCATCGGCTTCGAGGCCTTCGAGCTGGGCATGATCGACGGTGACCTGGACCGCGGCGTGCTGCCCCTGGGCCAGGTGGCCGGCCTGATCCACGACGCGCCGCCCGTGGCGGAGATCATCCGCCGGGTGGTGGGCGAAGGCCAGGAGTAGGCGCCCCCATGCTCGTCCAGCTCGCCGCACTGTCTCTGCTCGCCACGACCACCCTGGCCCAGGAAGCGCCGATGCCGGAGCTGGAGCTGCGCTGGCGACCGCACCGGTTCCTGACCTGGAAGCTCCTTGCCCCCCCGGGCGAGCACCTAAGCGTTGGCTCCGATGTGCTCCTGGTGGTGGACCTCAGCGACGGTCAGTCCTGGGACCTGACCGGCCCCGCGGAAGCCCTCGAGACCGGCTGGCCCAACCTGCCGGTGACCGCCCCGGTGAGCCTCCACGGCACCATGACCGCGTCCCTGTGTACCGACGACGGCAGCAGCTGCCGCCCGGTGTACATGGCCGTCGATGTCACCCTGGACAAGCCTCGGGGGAAGCTGCGCTGGACCCCACCCCAGGGCAGCCCGCCCCACCTCGCTCCCGAGCGAGCGCCGACCCTGGGGTACGAAGACGCCCTGGCGCTGGCGGCCGAAGACGGCAAGCCCCTGCTGCTCGATTTTTCGGCCCAGTGGTGCCCTCCCTGCCAGACCCTGGCCGCCGAGGTGCTGCACGCTCCCGAGCACGACGACGCCCTGGCTGAGCTCCACCTGGTGGTGCTGGACGCCGACGATCCCGGTAGCTGGAGCGTGAAGGACCGCTACACCGTGGGGGGCTACCCCACCGTGATCGTCACCGACGCCGAAGGCTACGAGCTGGCCCGCCTGGTGGGCTACACCGGCGCCGACGCCTTCCTCGCCTGGCTGACAGGGGCCGCCGGGCGCGGCGACAGCTTGGGTGCGCGGCTGAAGGCCCTGCGGGCCTTGGATCTGGACCGGGCCCAGGCCGCCCAGCTGGCCCTGGACCTGGTGCGGGCCGACCGCGTCGATGCCGCCCGCGAAGCCCTCGAGCGCGCCGACGACAGCGAGCCTGCGATGCGCGCCCTGCTCGTCCTGGACAACCACCCCGACGCCCTGCGCTGGCTGTTGGAGCACCGCATGGGCGATGTCCGCACCTGGTTGTGGGACGGGCTGGACGCCATGCGCGGCGATCCAGCGCTGGCCGAGGAGCTACGGCCGGCGCTGGCGGAGGCCGCCCGGGGGGCCGAGCCCATCGTCGCCGCCGAGATCATGGCCTTCCTGGCCGAGCTGGCGGCGCCCGAGGACAAGCCCACCCTGTACCTCGCCGCTGCTGAGGCCCTGACGGTCGCCCTCAGCGAGGATCCGGCCCACAACCGCGGTCTTTGGGCCGAGCTGGCCTGGATGCTGCGCGAAGCCGGCGCCTACGACCAGGCGATCGCCGTGCTGGACGAAGCCATCGGCCACTACCCGGACGAGTTCGGCTACCACGCCAGCAAGGCCAAGGTGCTGGTGCTGCAGGAGCGCTGGCAAGACGCCGAGGTCGAAGCCCGCACGGCCCTCGAGCACGCCTATGGCGACCAGGGCCTGCGAGCGGTCGCCCAGCTGGCAGGCATCCTGCTGGAGCTCGGCAGACCCGCCGAGGGCCTCGAGGCCATCGACGCTGTGCTGGCGGACTTCCCGGTTCCCGAGGACGATCTGGAGGTACGCACCCACCGCTACCTGGGACAGGTGGAGGCCGTGAGGGCGGAGCTGGAGGGGGTGCCGGCCCAGCCTTGATCAGCGCCGCGAG
>CAZHIK010000050.1:15155-19294 GCA_964532635.1 uncultured Enterobacterales bacterium | reverse complement strand
GCTGCTCGCAGATGGCCACGAACTCTTCCTTGGAGGCCATGGGCGGCTTCTCGCTCATGCCGTGCTTCTTCATCAGCTCTTCGATCTTGGCCTCGGTGCTGCCGTAGGCGCGGGAGCAGATTCGCGTGGCCTCGGTGCCCTTGATCCCGCTCACGGTGGTGGTCTTCTGTTCACAGCCGACGAGGAGAGTGAGCGCGGCGGAGAGGAGGGCGATGCGGATCATGGAGGCTCCGATGGCAGGATTCGACGAGCAGCGTCGGTCCGCGCCAGCATAGCGCATCCATCCATACCGCGTCAGTGCATGGCCTTGACCTGGCGCAGGCGACTGTTATCGAACCAGCCCTCGGCGGACCCTTGGCCGCCGAGGGCGGCGGAGTTCGAGCCGACGGCTTTGCCGCCACGGTTCAGCGCTGCCCCGGTGTCGGTGAGCCGGCCGTCGAGGGCGTACTCGCCGGCCATGACCGTCTGGTCATCGATGTAGCCCATGGGGTGGAGTGCTTCGATCTCATCTGCGGCCGCCTCGGGCTCGTAGGCCTGGATGGGGGCTGGGGTGGCTGCCTGCAGGCGTCGGGCTGGGCCTGGTAGGCCCGAGAGCAGCTTGTCGGTCAGGGTCTCGCTCTCGTCTCGGTAGTAGTCGCCGCCCCAGTCCTGGCGCTCGAGGCTCACCAGCGTGTCCAGGGGGACGGTGGCCTGGCTGGGGCCCATGTCCAGCTCGAAGGTGATGGCGTCGTCCACCAAGGGGCCGATGAGCACCGTGCCCGTGATCAGCTCGATGCGCCAGTCACCCTCGGCGTCCTCGAGGGGGGTGGCGCTCACGCACTCGGACAGGAAGGGAGCGAAGGTGCCCATCTCGTTCTCGAGCACAAGGCGTGAGGCCTCCGGGTCCACCAGGAAGTCGTCACCGTGGGAGGTTCGCACGCGGTAGACCACACCGTAGGGCCAGACCTCGCCGCCTTGGGTCTGCAGGCGCAGCATCTGGGACACCGGAACATCGACCCCGACCAGGGAGCCGCCCACGCTGAGGTCCATGGTCAGCTCCGCGTCCACCCAGCGGCCCGTCAGCTCCGAGCCGTTGCGCAGCCAGACATCCACATAGCCGCCCGAGGCGGCCAGCTCGTCGCCCTCCACGGGTACCACCTCGCCCACGTCCTCCCAGGGGATGGCGAGGGTGCCCAGGCCGCCCTCGAGCAACAGCTCGGGCGTCTGGACACTGCCCATCAGCACTTGGCTGTCGTCCAGGGTGGCGCGTACGGGCCACAGGGCCTCCTCGGCGCAGCCGTTGGTCAGGGCGAGCAGGCTCGCGACGAAGAGAAGGATGGTGGACGGGTTGTCGCGCATGGTGACCTCCGGGCTTGGCAGCGCGACCTCACGACACGCGAGGGGGCAGCTGCGTTCCGCGGCGGTTGAACGCGCGCGGGACCGGAGGGCTTACAGGGGCGGGTCGTGACCGGCCGGGACCTCGGGGGGCACTGTGGATGCCTGGTCGTCGGCGGGCTCGGACTCGGGCTCCTCGCCCTCGGCGGGCTCGGACTCGGGCTCCTCGCCCTCGGCTTCGCCGGCCGCGTTCGCCTCGTCCTGGTCTTCGTCGCCCTCCTCCTTGCGGTAGTGGAGCAGCATCGCCGTGTGGACCGGCCGGACCGGAGCATCGTCCAGGTCCCGATCCGGGGCGTCGCTCACCAGCAGTTCGGTGGTGGGCAGGTCGAGCACCTTGCCCCGCAGTACCATGCGCTTCGACGAGCCTCCGTCGAGGTTCATGGCGTCGATGCAGCCCAGGGCTTGCATCAGTCGGGCGGTGGCGTTGACGGTGAAGCCCGTGGCCCGGTGGAAGTTGCGACCGTCGATGGCGGCCAGCAGCAGGCGGTCCTGTTCGTCGAGCCCCGCGGCCATGCGGGGTAGCAGGTTGTTGTCGAAGGTCTCGTCGCTGGAGAAGGTGGCTGGTGGAGCGGTACCCACGAAGTCCTCGGCGCGCATGTCGATGCAGATGCGGCCTGCGTCCAGCAGCATGGGGCCGCCGGTCACACCGTTGTGGAGTGGACGGCCCGAGGGAGCGTCGGGCAGGCGCCAGGTCACCGGGTGTCCGGGAGTGTAGGCGTGGCGGCGGCGCTCGGCGGAGGGCATGGCGAGCACGAAGCCGTTGAGGGGGATGGGCAGTGCTCCGTGGCCCAGGGCGATCACCCGATGGCCGACGATGGCCAGGGAGACCCCGTCGTGGTCGGGGCTGCTGTCGCCCCAGGCACGGTTGAACGCCACGGCGCGCACGCCCAGCTGCCCCAGCGCGTTGCTACCGGCCACTGTGGTCTCGCTGTGGTCGCGCCAGCCGATGATGCAACCCGCCAGGCCCATTCGGCGCACCCAGGTGCCGCCTCGGTCGTCCTGCAGCAGTGTGGCGCGGTGGAAGACCGGCGGCGAGTGGACCTCGCCATCGCGCAGCAGCAGGCCTACCGGGTCGGTGCGCCCGCTGGGGGCCTCGATGTCGGCCTCCGAGTACAGGAAGGAGCCGCCGGAGACCGCGGCCAGGGCGTCCGCGCGAGCCACCTGCTGCACGAAGTCGCGGCCGGCGCGCCGGGCCATGCGTCGGCAGTCCAGGGCCTGGAGCCGCGGGGAACTGGCACGCAGCAGGTTGATGTGCACGGGGCCCAGCTCGCTCTCGCCCACGATCTTGGCGTGCTCGAGGCCTGGGACGGCTTCACGCCAGTGTAAGCCCTCGGCCAGGGCTTCGATGCTCGGGAGTTCCTGATCGCCCAGGCGCTGGCGGTGGTGCAGCAGGGCAGCTCGGCTGGTGTAGAAGTCCACAAGGGCACGCACACGCAGGGCGCGTGGTCGGGGAGCTTCGAGGATCTCGGTCATGCGCTGGGCGGCCCCGATGCGCAGGATGCGGGCTTCACCGACACGTTCCGCCAGGTGGCCGAGCAGCTTCGTGAGGGCCAGGTAGCGGCGACCGAACATGTCCGCCTGGTCCAGGTCGATCTCGCCGTCCAGCGTGTGGACGACGCGCTGGGCCAGGCCATGGGCCGTGATGCGTGCTTGGGTCTCCAGGCGCTCGAAGTCCCCTGCGGGCTCGGGCTCACCAGCGCCCCGGAAGGCCTCGAGCACCTCGAGGCAGCTGGGATCGAGGCCGAGCTCGAAGACCGCGTTGCGGCAGGTGGCCAGCCATCCGGTGGAGCTCATTCTTCCCCCTCCTGGTGGATGCGATCGGGTGCTGCGTCGCGGGCCTCGAAGCCACTGGGCATTGGGCGTTCCCCCGGGGGCGGGCGGCCGCAGGGGGAACGCATGGACTCGGGCGTGTGGCCCGGATCCCGGATGTTGCCCTCTCCAGCCACGGGCGTGCGCTCGTCTTCCGACAGGGGCGACCGATGGATAGGCGGCAAGCCCAGGAAGGTGCGGGCGCGGTCCAGGCCACGGCGGAGGGTGCGACGGAGCATGGGACGATCTACCGCGGGCTGCGCTCAGTGTCGCGGAACCTCGCCCTCGATGGGGCGATCCCGGATGCCCAGGCGTTCCTCGAGCTGCTGCTCGAGCCAAAGGGCCTGGGCGGCCTCGGTCAAGCGGCCCACCACCCGGCGTTGGTCCCCATTGGAGGTGAGGGCGTGCAGCTCATAGCTGTAGCGGGTGCCGCCTCTGCGACTGCGGCGCACCCGCTCCTTGGTGAACAACTGGTGGATGCAGTCTACGTGTCCGTTGCCGGGCCAGGGTAGGGGACCGTGTTGGATCTCCAGGCCGGCGTGGGTGGCCAGGATCACGGTGGTGTTCAGGAAGCCGGCGAGAGTGATGTAGGCCATCACCACGCCGATGATTCCGGCGATGGCCGCGAAGGGGAGTTCGCTGGGATCGATGCCAGGAGCCTGGCCGGCTCGAGGTACGACCCAGGCCCCGAAGCCGATGACGAACCAACCCACCAGGAAGGCGAACCAGACCAGGGTCTGCAGCCGGAACCAGCTCCAGCTGATCTGCATCTTCCCTGCGTCGTGCACCACCTCGAAGCCGGAGGGCATGGGCACCGGGTCTCGCTCCCACCATTCCCGGCGCTGTGGCTTGGGCCGGGAGAAGTCCAGCTCCACCACTGTGTCGCAGTGGGGACAGCGTGCCAGGCCGCGCTCGCGGTCCATGGCCCGGTCTTCGAGGGGGGCGCCGCAGGTCTC
>CAZHIK010000050.1:0-15145 GCA_964532635.1 uncultured Enterobacterales bacterium | reverse complement strand
CACGTCGATGCTCCTCTCCGCTCGGTGGCATCATAGCGAAGCCTGTGGGGTGCTTGTGGCGCCGCGGGTATGCGGGCGGTGAGGAGGGCTCCCCTGGGGGGGCGGCCAACGCGGGGCGTTCCGGCGCCAGAGCGGGGAGTCTTCGCCATCTGCGGGCAGCGACGACGCGCCGGGTGCGGACCGGCGCGGCTCTCGATAGAAGTCGCGGCACGCCCCTGTAGCTCATCTGGATAGAGCATCGGTCTTCTAAACCGAGGGTAGCAGGTTCGAGTCCTGCCAGGGGCGCCTCGCCGCTTCGGTTCGTTGTGTCCAACTGCGACCGGACCTGCGGGTAGCAGCCGTAACGGGTGTCCGAGTCCTGCCAGGGGCGCCCATGAGGGGAGCCCCCATGACCGTCCTGTTTCTGCTCGGCACCGGATTACCGCAGGGAAACTTCCTGCTCTACGAGACGGTGCGGCGTCGATTCCGGGATCTCTACCGGGTGGTGATCTTCGGCACGCCGGAGTCCGAGGACGCCAACGGGCGGCTCCGTCGCGCCATCTCCAAGACCCGCAAGATCCAGGTGGACCCCATCTGGGGGGCGCTTCGGCCCGAAGGCGGCCGTCCTGGCTACGACTCCCTGCGGCCGGACGACCTGCGGCACAACTACCTGTACGCCACCGAGGCGTTCCACCGGATCGGGCCCGACATCGAGGGGCAGCACATCGTGCTCGGCTACCTGGGGGGTACCAAGGCCATGGCCTTCGGCGTCATGCTGGCCGCCGAGGACGCGCTCGAGCGCGAGCTGTCCAGCATCACGGTGGTGACCCTCGATCCGCGCAGCGGGCGCTCGGACCTGGTGGACCTGGATCCGGAAGGCGGCCTCGACGCCACCCCCAAGCCGCCGAAGCTTCCGCCTTCCCGCAGCCTTCCGTTCCTCATGGAGCTGGCCGGGGTGGTTGCTCCCCCTTTCCAGAAGCTCGATCCTCGCCACCTGACCAAGCAGGCCACCGACATCGCCTGGTCCGTGTGGCGCGATCGGCCCTGGACGGCCTCGCGGCTGCTGTACCGGGGGATGCCCTGGGCCGAGGGGAGCGTCTCCGACCGCGACTATGTCCGGGCGCTCTTCACAGGCTGTGACGGCCCATCGCTCGAGGCCTGTGTGGGCCGCGAGGTCGTCGAAGAGAACCACAAGCTGGGTGGCGCGGTCATCGACGGTGCTCCTGGGGACTTCGACTGGGAAGGCGTGGCCCAGGGGGCGCTCGGTGAACTCGCGCCCCTGGCCGCCAGCACCGACCGGTCGAAGAGCACCCGTGCGTTGTTGCGCAAGAGTCCCACTCACGAGCTGGCGGTGGACAGCTTCTGGAAGACGGCCAAGGCGGCTGGCTGGGCCCTGCCCAAGGTCGTAGCTCGCAGGGCCGTGAGAGCGTGGCTGGAGCAGGGAGCCGGGGAGCTCGACGGAGTCCCCTGGGGACGCGTGTTCCTCGACCGCTCCCGGGCTGCCCTCGTGAATGGGGACGGTCCATGCACCACGCTCCTGCCAGGCGGGTTGCCCTACGCCGTCCCGACGGAGCGGGTCCGGGTTTGTTCCGACCCCGACCTGGTCACCTTGTCCAGGGACGGCGGGAGCGAGCTTGTTGCCGAGCTGTCCCAGGTCCTGGACGTCTTCGGGCTCGGCGGCCAGCCACGGCCGGGGCTCGTCTACGAGGCGGCGGTGGGTGTCGCGCTGTGCGACGCGGTGAAGGACCTGAACATCGACGTCTACACCTCCTCCAAGCAGGTGCGCGGGATCGAGCTGGACTTCATCCTGGTGGGGCCGGCCAATCGTGTGCTGTTGATCGAAGCCAAGGCCGACGCGGGGTACGCCGACGGTTGCATGGCGGGCGTCATCAAGGCCGAGCAAGAGCAGCGCATCCGGGATGCCGCCGCCCAGGGCCTTCCACTGCCCGGCCGGAGAAAGAAGGCCAGCGGCAACGTGAAGCCCCAGCAGCACAACGCCCAGCTCGAGGTGGCCGCGACGCTGTCGGGCGACCGCGAGGCCCGGGTGGCCTACGCCCTGCCCGGTCACTGCAGCGAGGGGAGCCGGGCCAGGGTGGCGGCCCTGCCTCGGGCCATCGTGCTGCCGGTGTGGGATGGAAAGAAGGCGCTGGTGGACGCCATCAAGAAAGCGCTGTCGATGTCCTGAGGAGGGCTTCGAGGGCGGAGCCGGCCGGGCTCGAACTGTCCGACCTTCAGGCCCCCGCGCGTCCGCTCTTCGGCGTATCGCTTCGGCTTGCCCCCCGAGAGCGCCGCGCTTCCTCCCGCCCGCACCGGACATGACCTCCCCCGGAGCCCGCTGTGCACGCCACCTGACGCCATCCCTCGAAGAGCCCTGGACGAGTGCGCCGAGCGCGCCGCACGGGTGACGTACACCCTGCACCAGGCTCTCTGACATGACCGTCCCAGACTCGCCCTGACACCGGCACTCCAGGTCCACCCGACCTGGGTCGTACCCGACCCACGTCCAACCCCGACCCTATGACGAGGTCACCATGTCCGAGTCCACCCACACCACTCTCCGCGTTGTCTGGCTCCCCCTCGACGACAAGGGCAAGCATGCGCCCAATGCCTGCCGTCAGCTCGCGCTCGTTCCGTTGGTCGAAGAGAGAGTCCGGGGCGGTCATTGCCTGAGTGAGCTTGCATTTCGAGGCGAGGCGGTTTCAGCGGTACTGCCCCACCGCCCCCTCCAACACCTCCACCACCCACTCCCTCAGGCTCGTAGGCCCCAACACCTCCGCCTCCGCCCCCCACGTGAGAACCCAGGTCATCACCTCCGGCGTCACCGGGATCTCCAGCTCCAGAACCCAGCGGCCGTCATCGGCCTCGGACCACCCCACCTGCCCGGGCCACAACCGCTCCTTGGCCGTCAACGCCGAGCGCTCGCTGAACGCGATCCGCACCCGCTCCGCCTGGCTTCCTTCGTGCCACAGCCCCAGTTGCTCGCCGAACCATTGCTGGGGATCGTAGTCCTCGGGCACGTCGAAGTGGTGGCTCCTGTCGATCTCCGCCTGCTCCACCCGGTCCACCGCCAGCAGCCGCACTCCGCCCGCTGGGCCGGTGTCCTGCTGCAGGCCGTGCACGAACAGGGCGTCGCGGTACAGCACCACGGTCCAGGGCTCGAAGTGGCATCGGTAGGACCAGCCCGTGCGGGTGCGGTAGCGCAGCTTCAGGGGCCGACGGTGCACGCTGGCTTGGACGATGGTGTCGAGTATCTCCTCGCTCTGGCGATAGTCTTTGGGGCCGAAGGGCACGTAGACGAAGCTGTCCTGGACCCGGTTCACCATGGGCAGCAGTCGGCGCTCGAAGCCCCTCTCCAGCCTGCCGACCAGCTGCTCGGCGCTGTCGCCGAGGGGTGAGCCCTTGCCCACGGTCAGGCAGCGGGTGGCGGCGAACACGGCGGCGTACTGGTAGATGCGGGCCGAGGTGGGCTCGCGCTGTTCCGCCAGGACCACGGTGGCATGCACCCCGCGCCCCTCGATGCACACCAGGGGGTCGCCGTCGGAGGTGGTGGCTGACTCTTCGAGTGCCTGCACGTAGCGGCGGGCGGTACGGCGGTGGACCTCGAGAACATCGGCGATGCGGTTCAGGAGCATGGAGCGATGGCGGCTCTGCTCCAGCATCTGAATGATGCGCACCATGGCCAGGCCGTCGCGGTAGCTGGGGGACGAGGTGGTCATGGGTCGCCTCCGAAGACTGTCCATCCTACAACGGACAAGGGCTGTCTCGTCGAGGGCGTAGAAGATCGGTATGACCCCGCGCCCCTCCATCGACGCGCCCGACGTGCCCCTCCGGGGTGTCCGGCTCTTCACGCTGCGGGCTCGTCACTACGGCCCCGACAGCGATCCCTGCTCCAACCTGTGGTCTCTGGGTGACTGCTACCGCATCGCCCGGGTCAACGGCCGCAGCTTCTACTGGCGAGCGGCCAAGGCCCAGGCAGGGCGCCGTCTGGTGGTCGAATGGCGCCAGTGGCTGTCCGAGCTGCAGCGGATCTGGCACGTCTGGCTGCTCGAGCCCGAGCCCTCCACTTCGGGCTGGATGTTGATCCGGCCGCTCCAGCCCGTAGCGGCTCAGATCACTGTCACCGATGCCCTCGACCGCTTCGAGCGCGACCAACGTTTTCGTCGGGCGGTCCAGCAGGTGGCCAAGCACTACACCCTCAGGCGCTCCGAGAGTGCTGACGGTGCGGTGGTCGTCGCGGTCTAGGGCGGCTCCCAGCCCTACCAGGTCACAGTCCATCCCCTCGGTGCCGAGCCCCCATCCTGCACCTGCCCCGATGCCATCCACCGCCGTCCCGTCCACGGCGGCTTCTGCAAGCACACGGTCGCCGTGCTCATGCGCTGGCCCGATCTGCGCCACCAACTGCTCGCCGCGATCCTCTAGGAGCTTCCGCCCATGGCCTCCGCCAAGTCCCTGCCTATGATCTCCGAAGGCTACGCCTACGACGAGCTGATCGGACTGGTCGACACCAGCCTTGGGGCCGGCCTGTCGGTGCTTGTGCGGGGCCACCCCGGCGTGGGCAAGTCCACCATGGCCGCCCAGCTGGCCCGGCAGCTGGAACTGCCTCTCGAAGACATCCGCCTGGCCCAGCGCGAGCCCGCGGATCTCGGGGGCGTCTACTTCCCGGATCGCGAACGTGGTGTGCTCTCGCTCTTCCCCCCCGACTGGGTGCGCCGGGTCTGCGATGCCCCGGCCCTGGTCTTTCTCGACGAGATCAACGCGGCGGTCACCCGCCTGCACCAAGCCGCGGCATACCAGATCGTGCTCGAACGGCGTGTGGGCCCTTTTCGCTTCCACCCCGACACCCGGGTCATGGCGGCGGGCAACCTCGAAGAAGACCACGCCATCGTCACCCCGCTGTCCACCGCCCTGTCCAACCGCTTCGTGCACTTCGTGCTGCGCGTCGACGCCGACGCCTGGCTGCGCTGGGCGGCCCGGGCCGACGTCCACCCCACCGTCCTGGCCTACATCGCCCGCTACCGCGAAGAAGCCTTGTACGACAACCACGGTGACGTGGCCTTCCCCTCTCCGCGCAGCTGGGCCATGGCGTCCACCCTCCTCCATGCCGCGCGCACCGCCCAGGCCAGCCGCCTGGTGGCGGCCTGCGTCGGCAGGCGGGCGGCCGAACAGCTCGCGTCCTTCGAGCGCATCTTCGCCCGGGTGCCCGTCTCCAAGATCCTGCGCAACGGCAAGCCCATGGACTTCCGCCGCGGCAAGAACGCCGAGCCCAGCTTCGTGTACGCTGCGGTCTTCGCGGTGGCCCGCTTCCTGTGCAACGAAGCCTACATCCCCGACGAGCTGCTCCCCAACGTGGTGAAGTTCGCCAGCTCCCCCGGGCTCGATCCCGAGTACGTGTTCCTGTTCCTGCGGCAGTTGAAGCAGGTGCCTGGCTTGATCGAGCGGCTGCAAGCGGCGGCCGAGTTTCGGGAACTGGCGTCCAACATGGTGGATCTGCGGCTCGAGGCGTGGGCGTGAGTCAGACACACGGGCGGGCGGGGGTGAACCGCGCCCCTACCTTGGCTCTCGAAGAGATCTGTCGCGCCGAAGCCCGGCGGGCGTCGGCGCTGCGGCTGCAGTTGCTCGATCTGCACCCCTTCTGGGGCTACCTGCTGGCCCACCTGCGGGTGGTCATGGCGCCGGAGTTGCCCGCCTTCGCGGCCACCGATTGCCACCGACACATCTGGATCAACCCTTGGCTCACATGCCATCTGTCGCTGTCGCAGCTTGGCTTCGTGCTGGTCCACGAGCTGGGTCACCACCTGCTGGCCAGCGCCGACCGGCGCCGCGGTCGCCAGCCCCACCGCTGGAACTGCGCCACCGACTTCGCCATCAACCGCATCGCGGCCGGCATCGAGCATCCCCTTCGCGCTGGCGAGCGATTGTATCGGTCACCCGTTGGGGACCACCCGGTGCTGGGGCAGGTGGAGATCCTGCTGGATGTTCGCTGGGACGACATGATCGCCGAGGCGATCTACGAGTACCTCGAGGACCACCAGCTACCCGCCCCGGTTAGCGTAGAGGTCGTGTTCGAGGGCGGCACAAGTGACACATCGGGCTCCATCCGGCTCCCGAATGTCACGGATCACGGTGGGGGGCTCGATGTGCACTTGCCTGGCTCCCTCGACGCCGAGCAGCGCCAGCAGGTTCGCGAGCGCATCGGCGCCGCCGTGGATCACGCCCAGCGCAGCCAGCAGCGGGGCGACATCCCCGGCCAGGTGCTGCGTGAGCTGGGCCTGGGCGGCCACGCCCGCGTGCCTTGGAGGCGCCTGCTCCATCGCTACGCTGGCTCGGCCCTGGCGCGGGACGACTACGCACTGCACCGACCCGACCGGCGCTTCGTGGAGCACGACCTGGTGGTGCCTGGCCGTTGGTCCGAGGGCATCGCCAGCCTGGTGGTGGCGCTGGACACCTCCGCCAGCATCTCTCCGGCCTTGCTCGACATGGTGGGGGCCGAGCTGCGGGTGTTGGCCGACCTGGCCCAGCAGGTGTGGCTCATCGTGGCCGATGCCCGCGTCCAACAGGTGGTGGACGACCTGGACCTCCCGAGCTTCTTGGCGCAGGGCCGAGTGAAGGGTGGGGGAGGCACTGATCACCGCCCGGTGTTCGACTGGCTGCGCGAGCACGGCGTTCGCCCGGATGTCTTCATCGGCATCACGGACCTGTGCAGTCGATTCCCGCAGCGTGCCCCGGGCTTCCCGGTGCTGTGGCTGGTGCCCCGGCGCCACGGGGCCGTGCCGTGGGGCAGGGTGGTGGAGCTGGAGGGGTGAGGCCGGCGCTGTTGGACCAGCGCTGGTGATCACCCTGGCCGCTTCTGCGAAAAGACCTGACCCTGCCGATCGCAGAGCACCACCACACGGTCGGCCAGATCCCCTGCCCCCGGCTGGGGGCAGGAAGCCTGCGCTCGAGCGTACTCCAGCGCGTCGGCTTCGGCTTCGAAGGCGGCCACAAGGCACCATCCATCGCTACCGGGGCCGGACTGATCCTCGAAGGTATCGACGTAGAACACGCGAAAGGGCAGAACTCGATCGGTGATGGCCATGATCAACAGTCCCCCACCGCCGGCATGGACATCAGCGGGCTCTCCTCGGCGCCCACGCCGCTCTGCTCGGCCGCGGCATCGTCCAGCAGCCGGGTGGTGAGGGGCTGGTCGCGGTTCGCCGCGCGGTAGCAGGCGCGGAAGACCGCGGTGCGGATCAGGCCGCCGCTGATGGGGTGGCGGGCGGCCAGGCGGGCGAAGTCGATGACGCCCTGGGTGGGGGCCTGGGGCGGGAGCAGGCGGGCCCAGATGGCGGCGCGGGCGCGCTCGTCGGGCAGCGGGATCTCGAGGCGCCAGGCCACGCGGCGAGCCAGGGCCGGATCGAGCACCGCGGGGCGGTTGGTGGCCATGATGACCACGCCGTCGTGGCGCTCGAGCTGATCCAGCAGGCACGAGACGTGGGCGTCGTCGTGGCGGCTGGCGTAGGCGGTGCCGCGCTCCATGAGCAGGGCGTCGACCTCGTCGAGCAGCAGCACGGCGTTGTGCTTGCGGGCATCGGCGAAGAGGTTGGCGATGCGGCGCTCGGTCTCGCCCACGAACTTGGACAGCAGGCCAGGCACTACCGAGCGCAGCAATGGACGGTTGAGCTCGGCTGCCACCACCTCGGCGCACAGGGTCTTGCCGGTGCCCGGTGGGCCGTGCAGTAGAGCCACCACACCGCGGCCTCCGGACAGGTGGGCGCCCACTCCCCAGCTCTCCACCACCGTGCGGCCGTGGCGGGCTGCGGCCAGCAGCTCACGCACCTGCTCGGCCACCATGGGCGGCAGGATGAGGTCGTCCATGCGGGGCTTGGTCCACTCGAGCTTCTCGGCGCCGTGCTCGTCGCGGTCGGGCTTCTGCAGCTGGTCTTCGGCGGCACCCTCTAGCTGGACCTGGGTGATGGGGCCGCCGCCGCCGTTGTCGTGGACGGTGGCCGCCACGGCCACCAGCACGGCGTTCTTGATCTCACCGCCGGTCAGCTCGAAGCGCCAGGCCAGGTCGCGCAGGTTCACGTCGTGGGCCAGAGGCGCCTGCTCGGGCAGGTGCTTGCGCCAGATGTCTTCGCGGGCGGCCGCATCGGGCTTGTCGAAGCGCACCTTGACCAGGATGCGGCGGTGCATGGCCTCGTCCAGCACCTCGGGCATGTTGGTGGCCAGCACGGCCACGCCCTCGAAGCGCTCGATCTCGGTGAGCAGCAGGGTCATCAGGACGTTGCCGCGGCGGCGGGACTCGAACAGCGCGTCGCACTCGTCGAAGAACAGCACGGCGTTGTGCAGACGCGCCTCGCGAAACAGACCGGGCAGGAAGCGGTGGGACTCGTTGGCGTTGATGAAGGTGGGGATGTCGACGTTGAGCACCCGACGGCCCAGGTGCTGGGCCACGGCGTGGGCGGTCATGGTCTTGCCGGTGCCCGGAGGGCCGTGGAACAGCATCAGCGCGCCGCGGCCATAGCGGATCATGTCGTCGAAGCCCCACTCACGACGCTTGGCGAGGTACAGCTCGTGGCGCTCGACCACCGACAGGATCCGCTGCTTGTCGCGGGCGGGGAGCACCACGCGGTCGAGAGCGGCCTGGGGCTCCTCGAGGCTGGAGAACTCCATGAACTCGTCGCCCAGGGCGTCGTTGCCCAGCAACAGGTCCAGCGCACGGCCAGTGATGCTCAGGCTGGCGGTGAGCAGATCCTCGGGCGAGCTGTAGCGGCCGCCGATGTGCACGGTGAGCAGGTCGTGGGCGCGCAGGGGAGCCTTGGAACCGAACGCCTTGCGGCGGGCGACGCGCTCGTGGAGATCGAAGCCGGCGATGATGAAGGTGGTGTCGACGGCCAGGCCGCCGCACATGTCGTCGCTGCACTCGAGGATGCCTTCGAAGCGGCGGTCCAGGGCGGGGCCGGTGGACAGCAGCAGCACCATGCGCTCGAAGTGGTCGAGACCGTACAGCTCACACACGCGCTGGATGGCCAGGGGCTCGCCGCGGCGCAGGTGCTCGGCCATGCGGGCGTCGATGTCGTTGCGAAGCTTGGTCTCCTCGCGCTCGAGCGCGGTGAGCCGCCGACGGACGGCGGTGGTGGGCATGTCGTCGTCATCGTCGGAGTAGTAGCTGCGAGTGCGCTTGCGGGTGCCCTCGCTGCGGTTGCGCAGGACGCGCTCGGAAGACAGGACGCGAGCGCGCAGCTCGAACCAGTGGTGCTCGGCCTGCAGGTAGTGGAGGTCGCTCTCGAACAGGGCGGGGGTGGTGTCGAGCTCGGTCATGGTGGCGCTCCTTGGTGCATGGTGTCGAAGGGACAACGGTCCGGAGCCTCGGAAGGTCAGAGGCGAAGTGGCGGCGTAGGCGAGTGCGTCCGGGGGACACTCCATGAATACGGAGAAAGAGGCGGAACGGAAACCCCCTATCTCCGGACGGGTCAGCGGCTGTCCGAAACTACTGGGTTAGGTGCGCTCCTCGGAGCAACCATGACCCCACTCTCCTACGCTACGACTCGCGAACACCTCCTCGAGGTCCGCACCATCGTCCGCGAGCAGCTGCGCCCCGCGGCCCTGCCTACCTTCGATCGCGCCGTCGCTGTGATGATGCTCTGCCACCTGGACCAGAAGCCCCGCCCCGGCCCGGTGCCCTACGTGGAGCATCCGGCCGAGGTGGCGCTGAACGTGGCGCGCTGGGTGCGGCCCCTTGATCTCGACCTGCTGATCGCCGCGCTATTGCACGACAGCGTGGAGGATCAGCGCGACACGCTGTGCCGGCTGGGGGGCCTCGAGGATGTGTCACGGGTTGCCGCGGTCGAGTCGCTGTCGGCGATGTTCGGGCCCCGGGTAGCGAGGCTGGTGGACCTGGTGACCAACGAGGACCTCCCGGGTGGCACTCCTCGGGAGGTCTGTCGAAAGGCCTACATCGCGCACGCCTCCGAGCTCGCCGACGCCTACCCCCTTGCCTTCACTGTCAAGCTGGCCGACCTGTGGACCAACGCGCTGAGGCTGGACGACCTGGAGCCCGGCCCGATGCGAAGCTGGCTCGCGTCCAAGTACGGGCCGGTGATGGAACGGGCACAGCGGTGGCTGCGGGAGAGCCCTACGGCGTGGCTCGACGGAGTGCGGGATGAGCTGGTGGGGGAGCTGAACGGGCGGCGATGAGCCTCTGCTGTCCGCTGCCGATATCGGACAGCCCTTGTCGGGTACTTCCGATAGACACCACCACTCGAGCACGGAGGTCGAACGATGTCCAAGCGAGCTCCAGAGATCGAACCGATCTGGCCCTACCTTGCCGTGCCGAGGCAGCTGCACGACGGCGAGAAGCTCTGGACCACCGATGGCCCATGGCTCATCGTCGACCCCGTTGGCAAGCTCGAGGCCATCCACCTGTGAAGACTCGCTGCGCCGCCTGTTCGAGGCTTCCCGCATCCCCGACTTCGCCAAGGAATGACTCCTGGTCGGATCGGGTCGAGCCGGCCTGGCGGGCATCGGGCCAGCAGGCCCTCCTCTTAGTCCTCGAAGCCCGGGCGGCGGAAGCTCATGTGGTCGGGGAAGCGCTGCTGCAGACCGGTGAGTAGGTCGCCGGTGGTGAGCATGATGTGAAGTGCGTTCTGGTCCAGGGGGTGGGCCTGGCACCAGCGGCCCAGGACGTTCAGGCAGGCGTGCAGGCCCAGCGCCGCGACCTTGGCGCTGCCGTTGGGGTCGATGGCGCAGCTGCACTGCGCGCAGCAGCTGTCCGCAGGTATGCACAGGCCGAAGTGGGCGAGGTACAGCTTGTTCGGTACCAGCAACGCGTACCACGACATCACTCGGAACAGGTCGTCGGCATCGCCTTCCACCAGCTGCTGGGGAAGGCTCGACAGCCAGGCGACGCAGATCTCGAACCAGTCCATGGCCGCCCGCGTCAGCGGTTCGTCGTCCATGCTGGGCATCGGTCGAATCTCGGGCTCGCCTACGTAGTCGTCCTCTTCTTCGTCGAGCGGCAGCTCGGGGTCTTCGCCCGCCAGGTCGAGCGGATCGGGCTGGCCGGAGCCTGCCATCAAGCAGCGGGTGCGGTGGCGGCAGCGCTCGCACCAGCGGTCGCAGTAGGCGCTCACCTCGAGCCAGCGGTCGATGTTGGTGGTCGCGTTCCAGCTACCGGCGTTGACGGTCGGATCCATGGTCGTTCTCCTGGTGGGGGTTGCCCGCTCGAGGCGGTGCTCCCCCCCTCTGCAGGTGGCGTGCCAGGACAGGGGCTTGGCGGTATGCCAGGTTCGAGCGTCGCGTGGCGCCCTTCAGGTGTCGAAAACCGTCGAAACTTCGACGATCCGGTTCGACACTTCGACACCCCTCACGCGCGCGGGGGATCTAGAGGTAGGCCGACGGGTTGGTGTTCATGCTGTCGGCCTCGAGCACAGTCATGTCGCGGTCGAGGATGAAGTAGCTGGGGATGTAGGCATCCACCTCGTAGTGCCAGGACCAGCTGTCGTCGGACGACGACATCCCCAGGGCAGGCACGGTGGTCAGGCCGTGGCTCGAGGCCCATGATGAGAGCTGGGACTGGGTGGGGTAGCCGCCCTGGTTGTTCTGCGACCAGATGGTCAGGTACTGGAAGCCGCGATCGGCGTACTGGTTCTGCGTGGACTGGGCCGAACTGGCCCCAGTGTCGCAGGAGGGTCACCAGAAGGCTCCGAACGACAGGACGATCACCTGGCCGCAGAAAGAGTAGAGGTCCACGTAGTCGCCGTGCTGGTCCAGCAGGGTGAAGTTCCGGACCACATCGCCCACCCGGTAGGCGTCCCAGCGGTGGCTGCCGTAGCTGCCCTGGCCGGTGGGGCCGGTGGGGGCAGCGATGCCGTCGGCGCAGTAGCCTACGTTGTAGTCGCCGGTGTAGCCGCTGTGGCTGTACTCCCAGTTGGGGTTGGTGCCGTTGTCGTACTCGTCGCCGTCCCACTCGCCGTCACCGTCGGAGTCGGGATCGTCGGGGTCGGTGCCCAGGTCGGCTTCTTCGGCGTTGGTGAGCCCGTCGCCGTCGCTGTCTACCGGCCCGTCGCTCTCCTCGGGCTCGTCGGTCTCTCCGATCTCGCCGTCGGTGTCCTCGACCTCGTTGCAGGCCGGGGCCCCGGCGCAGTCGGGGTCCTCGCAGTCGTAGACGCCGTCGCCGTCGTTGTCGGCACCGTCTTCGCACTCACCGGGATTGATGCCTTCGGTGCCGCCGCCGCAGAAGCCCAGGCAGCCGAACAGGGTGAGCAGAACCGGGGCGGCGAGCAGGGTGCGGGTAGTGGCGTTCATGGGGGGTCCCTCTCGAGCAATGGACCCAGAATCTACCACAGCCCTGGTCTGGGCACCGGTGTCTTCCAAGGGGCATGCCTCTCTCTTCCCGCCCCAGATCGTCGAAGCTTCGTCGGTGGCTTCGACACTTCGACGATCCGGGACGGTCGAAGGCCCCATACCGGGCGGCACGACCCTTGCTCCCAGCCTTGGCGCACAAACCGTGGAGGTTCACATGTGTGTCGTGGAGAAGGACATTTGGCGCTATCCAATGGGCGAGGGCTGCGAGCTGCGGGGGGACGACATGCCCAATCCGTACCAGCCCCAGCAGAGGTTGCCTTGGGGCGAGTGGGAGGCCCCGTGGGATCGGGGCCGCGATCCGCGCGTGGACGTCGATCTTCAGGATGAGCCCGAGCGGGTGGCCATGTGGCTTCACCACGTCGGGATGATGCTGTGGGAGATCGAGCGAGGCTTCCACGGTCCCCTGGACATCACCGCCATGATGCCCGAGCCTCACTGGCTCGAGTGGGCGCTGCGTTGGGTCGAGGAAGCCGATCCCGGCGAGCCTCCACCGAAGCACCACCACCGCCGTCTCGAGGCCTGGATGCGCCGGCACCACGGTGTCATCTCTCTGCTGGCCGCCATGCTGGGCCTGCACCACGGCATGGCCTACGCGCTGCACCGGGCACTGAGGGAGCAGGTCGTGGAGGCGCCGGAGGAACCGGAGGGAGAGATCATGTGGTCCTGATCGCGGCTCTGCCGGTCCACACCCCCACACGCCCCGACCAGGTCCAGGAAGCAACTCCCGGTCCACAGGGCCGGGTGGACCTGCAGGTCGTGGTGAGACGGCTGGCGCAAGAGGTAGCCGAACACGTTGCTCATGTGGCCCCGATCGTTCACAGGGCGAATGCGGGACGGTCGATGGGCACCTCCCGACGGCCAGAAGTCCGCACTCGGCGTCCCGAGCGGTGGTTTCTGGCCGTGAGGCGGCCAAGACCCGGTACCCCGCGCCTGAGGCAGGCACATCTGGCCGCCAGCCCCACGGGTCCTCGTGTCTCTTTGTGGAGTTACGTTGCGGGCGCGGGCCTTCGCGGGTATGCCGGGGCTCTCGGACCCCTACCTTCAGGTTTCGCCCCCATGGCCGTCCAGCAGCTCCACGCCTATCCCCTCGGCTTCCACGTCTCCCGCCTCGCCCAGGACCGCCCCGGTGTGGGCGAGCTGGCCTCCTCCTGGACCGAGGACCAGCGCAGCATCATGGCCTACCGCCGTCTGGCGGTGGAGCTGGCCGAACAGGCGGGCCAGGACAAGCCCCCGCCCGCCGCCGAGCTGCTCTGCGGCAGCCTGCTGGCCGACGTGATGCGCATCTTGCTGCTCCGCTACGAGCAGGAGCACGGTGAGATCCTGGCCACCTGCGTGGGTGAGCTGTCCGAGGCCCTGGGCGACGATGATCTGTCCGGCCGCCTGCACGCCTTCGTCGATCGCTACCCGCCCCGCAGCACCCAAGCCCTCGACGCTCTGTTGGCCCTCGATGGGGCCGGCGTGGCGGCGGGTGGTGAGTCCCTGCTGCGCTGGCTGCACGAAGCCAACCCAGCCTTCGGCGAGGTGCTCTCGCTGTTCGACGCCGACATCGAAGAGGACCACCAGGCCCGCACGCCCATCGCCACCACCCTGCTCGAGAAGCTGGACGCAGCACCGCCCCTGTCCGATCTCGGCATGACCCTGACCAAGGCCCTGTTGGCTCCCGTGCGCGCCCACCCCGACTCCCTGTCGGCGCAGCTGGACTGGATCCGGCAGCAATGGTCCGGCTTCCTGCCCGAAGGCATGCTCGACAGGCTGACCCTGGCTCGCGACCTGCGCTCGGCCGAGCTGTTCGAGCGCACCGGCCCTCCGGGGGCCGCCCCGGTGATCAGCTTCGGTGACGCCCCGGAGGACGAGGCCCCCGAGTCCTTCAGCGAAGACGCTGACTGGATGCCAAACGTGGTGCTGATGGCCAAGTCCACCTACGTCTGGCTCCACCAGCTCTCGGAGACCTATGGCCGTCCCATCACCACCCTGGACGCCATCCCGGACCCGGAGCTGGATCGCCTGGCACGGTGGGGCGTCACCGGGCTCTGGCTCATCGGCCTGTGGGAGCGCTCCAAGGCCAGCCGGGACATCAAGCAGCGCATGGGCAATCCCGAAGCCGTTGCCAGCGCCTACAGCCTCCACGACTACAGCATCGTGGCCGAGCTCGGTGGCGAGGAGGCCTACTGGCGCCTGAAGGAGCGGGCCCGGCAGCGCGGCATTCGCCTGGCTGGCGACATGGTTCCCAACCACATGGGCGTGGACTCCACCTGGGTGGTGGAACACCCCGACCGCTTCATGCAGCTCGAGTATCCGCCCTACCCCAACTACCGCTTCACCGGCCCCGACCTCTGCGAGCATCCCGACGTCAGCCTGCGCCTCGAGGACGGCTACTGGAACCACAGCGACGCAGCGGTGGTGTTTCAGCGCGTGGACAACCGCACGGGCGAGGTCCGCTACGTCTACCACGGCAACGACGGCACCAGCATGCCGTGGAACGACACGGCGCAGTTGGACTTCTCCAAGGAGCACGTCCGCGAAGCTGTGATCCAGGCGATCCTGGAAGTGGCCCGGCGTTTCTCTATCATCCGCTTCGACGCGGCGATGACCCTGGCCAAGAAGCACGTGCAGCGGCTGTGGTACCCCAAGCCCGGTGACCAGGGCCCGGTGCCCTCGAGGGTGGAGCACGGCATGTCCAAGGCCGAGTTCGACGCCATCATGCCCAAGGAGTTCTGGCGTGAGGTGGTGGACCGGGTGGCGGTCGAGGTGCCCGACACCCTGCTGCTGGCCGAGGCCTTCTGGCTCATGGAGGGCTACTTCGTACGCACCCTGGGCATGC
>CAZHIK010000049.1:0-20116 GCA_964532635.1 uncultured Enterobacterales bacterium | reverse complement strand
GTCTCGAGCGGGATCTGTTGCCGAAGCTGGCGGAGGGTGGGCTCGAGGTGCTCGTGCGCTATGCTCGGCGCGACGCGGCCGCGGAGGAGGCGGCGCGCCAGGACCTGGCCCAGCGCGTCCGGGACCTGTCGGATCCTGCCCGCGCCGTGCTCCACACCGCCCAGCGCCACGCCCTGGATCACGAGGTGTTGGGGGCACAGGCTTGGGATCCGGTGCGCGACGAAGCCTCGGTGCGCGAGCTGTACAGCGGGGGACTCCTACAGCACGCTGGGGGCGAGCAGATCCGCGGGCGCTACCGCCTGCACCCCGATCTGCCCGAGCCGCCGCCCATCGCCTACGACTTCGGCGAAGCCATCATGCCGCCCACCGAGGATCTGTCCCCACCGGGTCCGGGCGCGGTGGCCCTGCTGCACGATGTGGCTGCGCTGGCTGCGGCGGTAGCCCACGTGGGGCCCCGGCTCACCCTGTCCGGGACCATCACCCGGGCCGACGGGCGACGGCTGGGCCGGCGCCTCGGGGTGGCTGCGCTGGCCAAGGACGGCAAGCTCGAGGCCCACGAGCGCTGGGCCCGGGCGCTCCGGGCCCTCGAGGCCCTGGGGGTGGTGGGCACGGATCCCCTGGCGCGGGAGCTGAGCCTGGATCTCGGGCTCGAGCGCACCCTGGCGGGCTCGGCTCAGGATGCTGTGGATCGGCTCGAGGAGCGTCTGGTGGATCGGGATCTGCGGGTGGGCCTGCCCGCGGTGCGCACCGCCCTGCGCCAGGCCGAGGATCAGGCCGTTGACGAGCTGATCTTCCTGGACCTGCTGCGGGTGCAGCACCGCGACATCGTCTTCCCATGC
Organism: uncultured Enterobacterales bacterium; assembly: GCA_964532635.1. Classification (GTDB taxonomy): domain Bacteria; phylum Myxococcota_A; class UBA796; order UBA796; family JAFGLY01; genus CALDOK01. The sequence continues at coordinate 19,277 of CAZHIK010000049.1, read as the reverse complement.
TGGGAGCGTCGCGGGGTGCCCATCTACCCGCTGCTGGACGGTGAGCGGGTGGTGCCCTTCGATCAGATCGGCTGGGAGGCCATCGAGGCCCGCATGATCCCCCGCCTGCTGCGCCGCATGGAGCGCCTGGGGCTGATCCGACGCGCCGAAGGCATCTTCGCGGCCACCGACGACGGGCAGCGCTGGGCCCTGGGCGACGCCCAGCTGGGAGCGCCGGTGTGGATCAGCTCCGACCTCGAGCTGGTGGTGCCCCCCGACGCTGTGACCCCATGGGAGCGCTTCCAGCTGGAGCGCCTGGGGCGCTGCATCGCTCGCGACGTGGTGGACCGCTACCGCCTCGAGCGCGAGGGCCTGGCCCAGTGGTTGAGCACCCACGAGCTGGACGAGGCCCTGGACCTGTTGGCCCGTCGCTGTCCCGCGGTGCCCGACTCCGTGGAGAACACCTTGAGGGCCTGGGAAGCGGCGGCCACCCGCGTGGTGCTGACCCACGGGGTGCTGGTCGAGGACTGACCGATCAGGGCTCGTAGCTGACGCGGAGGTCCTGGATCAGCTCGCGGGCGGTGGTGAAGCCCTCGAGGTCACCCTCCACCATCGACGAACCGGCGCCCGTGGGGTCGCCGTGGCCCACCAGCTGGGCTTCCACCGTGATCGGCTCGTCTGGTAGAGCTGGCAGGCTGGCCCTCCAGACGAGGGACGGCTGCCCGTTCACCCCACCTTCGTCGGGCCAGGCCTCGTTCCTGTCGAAGGATGAGTTCACCTCCACCAAGCCATCGAAAGGAACGAGGCCTCGGGGGGATGCCAGAGCAGCTCGGTGGGGATCGGTCGGGGTGTGGCACCGGTCACTGCGTCCACGGCCCCCTGCTCAGCGCCTTGCCAGACCGGGAGGTTCTCGGGGCGTTCCTTCGCCCCGAAGTAGCGACTCTCGGCCGCCTTCTTGCTGACGAAGATGGTCTCGCTGGACTGGTCCGAGGCCGCCCAGATGGCCAACGAAGGCAGGAAGGGGCGGGACTCCGGATTCAGGGCGAAGCTCACCCGCACCAGTGGGCCTGTGGTGGTGGCGGTCTCGAGGGGCACCGGCTGGGGCCCGCAGCCGAGTCCGGGCAGAAGCAGAGACAGGACGGGGAGGGTCAGCATTGGAACCTGGAAGCTCGGGGCTCGGGTCCCGTAATCGTCCAGCACGGGTCGCACACCAGGGTTCTCAGCGATGCGCCCAGCTCCAGCACGCCCTCACGCGCCAGGGCGTCCCGCAGGGCAGCGGCGTTGCGCACCTGCAGGCCGCCGCCACCGGGACGAGGGTGCGCACCGGTCTTCAGCTCCAGCACCGTGACGGCGCGGAGGGGCAGGGCCACGGACATGTCGATGATGGCGAAGTCGCCGCAGGAGCGGCGTTGGTTGCAGCGGTACAGCCACAGGTTGCGCTTGCGCTCGAGCAGCTCGAGGGCGAAGCGATGCTCCGGCCTGGTCATGGCGAAGGCGCTCATGACCCGACGCTCCCGCTGGCGCGGCAACGCCAGGCCACGGACCACCCAGGGCAGCCCGCGGCCTCGATCGGCCATGGTGAAGGGGAGGCGCAGGGCGAGCATGGGGCCTCCTAGTTGTTGATCTCCATCGCGTTGGCCTGGGCCCAGGAGCGGACCACGGCCCACTCGACGTCGGTGGGTGGACGGTTGTGGCGGCCTCGCACCTGCACGATGCGGCGGTTGCGAGGCTGGATCTCGATGGTCAGCGTGCGCTGCTCGTCCCGGCGCAGGGACCACAGGGAGCTGTGGCCCGAAGCTGCCCAGCCCGCGTAGGTGGCCACACAGTGGCGCAGGGCTCGGCCCTCCTTCCACAGGGCCATGTACGAGCGCAGCTCGTGGGCCGACCAGGTGGCGCCCTCCTCGATCTGCTCCGGAGGCCGGTCGCCGAAGCCCAGCGGGCGGAACCGGCGGCGGGTCTGCACCCTCGCCTGGTTGCCGAGCCTCCACTCCAGGGCGTCCTCGAGCGCTGCGTCCAGGCCCCGTCCGCGCAGGGGCGCGGGGTGAGCCCGCAGGTAGACCACCAGCAGCAGCAGGTGCTCGCGCTGGACCTCGCGCTGGATGAACCAGGCGATGTTGTCGAGCCAGCGCGGCTCGTCGTGCTCCAGGCTGTCCAGGCCCGCGTGGACCAGCACAGGTGCCAGCCAGTCCGGTCCGTCCAGGCCGCGAACCTGCGCTCGCCGGTAGGCCAACATGATGGGGGTCCAGGGGGACGCGCTCATCAGGCTGTGGAACATGCGCCGGGAGAAGCGCCGGGGCAGCAGGCCCGCCCTTCGCGCTTCGCGCAGCCCACCGCCGCAGCCTACGAGCGCGCTCAGCTCACCCAGCACCCGGCGGGTGCGGGCGTCTGTCGGAGCCTCGGCGTCAAAGGGCTGCGCCCACATGGGGGAGGTGGGGAAGGTCCAGAGCAGGTGCTGCACCACACCCAGCACGCCCTGATCCACCGGGGACAGCCGGTCCAGTGGCTCGCGCCACGAACGACCCGCCAGGTTCAGCAGGCCGGGACGGAGCCTGGGCTCGAGCAGCCCGGGAGCGCTGTCACCGGCCCAGCGGAACAGGGAGATCACCCGGCGGCGCACCCACTTCGGGCGCACCCTGGCCACGGCGCGCTCGGCGTCGGCCAACAGGTCGGGGGGAGGGGTGGGGTGCTGCCAGGGGGTCCGATCGCGGGGGTGCGTGGGCCTCCAGCCGCGCGCGTACAGCGCGCGCTTCTGCTTCTTGATGCGCGCCATGACGGCCTCGCTTCCGGGCGGATGCCCGGACTCTTCGGGGGACAGTGGCGGGCCCGCTCGTGGGGGGACCGCAGTCGAGGAATCCCGTCAGCTGGAGCTCATCCAGCTAAAGGTGGATCCCTGCCGAGCGAGTGGATCGCTAGGAACGTCCGGGTGTTGCGAGGACAATGGTGCGCATGGGGGGCCTCCGCAGTGGCCGCCGTGTAGCCGCGTCGCCCGCGGCTCGCAAGCGCTCGAGCGCCACGCGAAATGGCGGCGAATGGTAAGCTTCCAGGGAGAACGTGCTTTTCCCAGAGGTCCCCATGCTCCTTCCCCTGCTCGTCGCCGGCGCCATGGCCGCCACCCCCGAGGACATCGCACACGGCTGGTATCTCGCCGAGTCGGGTCGGCTGCAGCAGGCCGCTCAGCTCGCTGCCGCGGCCTTGGCCGAAAACCACGACGATCTGCAGGCGCACCGTCTGTACATCTGGAGCTTGAAGGAAGGCATCCAGGACGGTGGCGCCCTCGAGGCGCAGTACCGGGCCTGGGTGGAGGCCGAGCCCGACAACGACGTGGCGCGGGTGGCGCTTGTGGGCCTGATCGCGGGTGAGCACCGCGACGAGGGCCCCTGGTGTGACGAGATCGAAACCCTGCTGGAGCCGCTGCCCAAGGACACGGGCGTGCGCTACTGGGCCCACCGCTACCGCTACATGGCCCGGGACTACTGTCCGGCCGACCAGGCCGAGGATCGCGACGCCCTGCTCGAGCTGGCCACGATCACCCCCACGGCCCTGGGCTTCAGCCTGCGGCTGCGCATGGCCGAGGGCAAGGTCGACGACGCCCTGGCCGCCGACCTGCAGACCTTCTACACCCTCGAGCCCTGGAACCTGGCCTTCGCCGGCAACCTGTGGGGCGACAACGCCAAGGGCCCGGCCCTCAAGTCCGCCCGTGCCAGCGTCCTCGATGCGGCCCGGGCCGCTCTCGAGGCCGATGCTCCGGCCTACGCTCAGGGCGCGTTCCGCATCTTCGCCCAGGCGGGCAACGACGCCGGCCGTGTGGCCGCCGAGAGCCGTCGTGCCGAGCTGGACCCCGAGTGGCGGACCTCCGATCGCGCCTGGAACGGCGAGCGGCTGTCTCTCACCCAGGGTGGGCGCAGCGCGTTGGAGCGCAACCTCGAGCTTGCGCGCCACAAGGCCTCTCTGGACGCGGCGTGGGACGCGCTGCTGGCCCTCGAGGATCGCATCCCGCCCCACGGCCCGCTGCGCTCCATCTTCCTGCGTGAGCAGGCCTATCTCCGCTACCGCTCCGGGGACGAAGACGCGGCCTTCGCCAGCTTCGAGGAGGCCTGGCAGGAGGACCCGAGCAACGCCAGCGCGGCCAACGGCTTCGCCTACCTGGCGGCCCTGCGCGGCGAGAAGCTCGAGCTGGCCCTGGTGGTCATGGACTCCATCCTCGAGCAGGCGCCCCCCTACGATCCCTGGGTCACCCACGCGGGCACCAGCTACGACGCCTGGGCCTCCCGCCAGCGTGATCAGGTGGCCGCCCGCCTGGACACCCGCGCCTGGATCCTCCACCAGCTGGGCCGCACCGAAGAAGCCGCGTCGGTGCTGCAGCAGTCCCTGCTGCTGACCACCGAGCCCGATCCCATCCTCTACCACCACCTGGGCCTGATGCTGGTGGAGCTCGATGAGCCCGATGCGGCCCTCGAGGCCCTGGGTCGTGGTCTGGCCCTGGGGCCCTCCGCCGAGGCCAAGCTGGACACCGAGGCCCGCAGCGTCGCCGAGGGGCTCTTCGCCGAGCACCGCTGGGCCCCCGGTGGGCTGGACGCCTGGGTGGCCACCCGCATGCCCCCCCGGCAGGCCACGGCCAGCCGCGACGGCGAGGTGCTGCCCGACCTGGCGTTCTCGGTGGACGACAAGCCCCGTATGCTGTCGGACTTCGAGGGCGTGAAGGTGGTGGTGCTGTGGTCCGCCCGGGGTACCCCCTTCATCGAGTCGCTTCCCTATTGGAAGGAGCTGGCCAAGCGCTACCACAACGACCCTGTGCACTTCCTTGGCCTGTGCATCGACGAGCGGCCGGGGAACACCACGGAGTTCTGGGAAGGCTATCGGCTGCCGCCCCTGCTGCTGGGCTGGGTGGGCCCCATCGGGGCCAAGGCCGCCGGCATCGAGGCCGCTCCCACCGCGCTGCTGGTGGACCGCAACGGCGTGATCCGCGGCCAGCTGGTGGGGCAGGTGGCCGAGGGTGATCCGCGCCTGGCCGAATGGATCGACGCGGCCCTGGCGGAGTCTTGGAACGCCGAGGACAGCGAGGAGGCCGAGTAGACGCCAGGCGCTACCAGCTCGGTCCCGGATCCCTGTGGTTGAGGCCCGCGCTCAGCTCGAAGACTGGCAGCAGGTTCGTTCCGTCGATGATGGGCTGGGTCCCGAATCCCAGGAAGACCGCGTGGCCTTCGTGCCCCACCGGGAGGTCGGCCCGCAGGTGCAGGGACGGGGCGTTGTAGGGGATGTAGCTGTGCACCGTCTCGCAGTTGTCCGGATCGTCGCCGCTGCACCAACCGGTCTCTCCCCCTTGCTGGGGAACGCCATAGGAGCAGCCGCCCATGCAGCGGGTGTGCCCGGCGTAGCCCCAGCCCAGGCTGCCGGTGAGAGCGCGTCCGCGGTCGTTGGCCCAGGTGGACTGGGCGTGCAGGGAGCCCCCCAGGAACGGATCCGCCAGCGGTTGGGTGCCCAGGATGTCACCCGCCCCAGCCACCAGGCCCATTCTCAGCCCCAGGTGCCAGTCGGAGCCCGGTCTGGGCCTCGGGGTCCAGTGCAGTGCAGGGTTGACCGCTGCCCAGCCTGAGCCGAGGTTGCCTCCGAGCTCCAGGCTCAGGGGGCCCTCGCCCAGCGAGACGGCCTTGGCGGCGCGCGCGTGGTAGGCGACGGGCAGGTACAGGAGGAACTCTCCGCCGACGCCCACGTCCAGGCCGCCCGCGCTGGAGGTCACCGGGGTCATCGGTGCGCCGGGGTGGGCCGGGGGCGGGATGTGCTGGACGACGCAGCCTGCCTGTAGCAGGAGCAGGCTGCACACGCCGCTCCTCGCGATCCTGAACATGGGGCGACTCCTCCTCCGTGCCGGCCCCCAGGGTAGCACCGGTTCGTCCGGTCCGTGCTACCGTCGTTCTATGGCCTCGATCCTGCTGCTCTTGCTGGCCTGTGGATCACCGCTGGACAACACGGTGGTCTCCACTGATGCCCTGGGCCCCACCATCGACGCGTCCGGCTACGCCCTGGCCCACCTGGCCGCAGGGGACCTCAGCGGCGACGGCCAGGACGATCTCATCGTCGGCGCTGCGGGTTCCACCAGCCTGTTGATCCTGCCCGCGCCCATGTACAACGTCAGCGGCCTGGACGATGGCGTCGCCTGGATCGGGGGTAGCGAAGCCTGGGACCCTGCCTGGAGCTTCAGCGCCGCCAGCGACTGGAGCGGCGATGGGTTGCCCGACCTGATGGTGGGTGGCTTGATCGAGGTGGAGGAGGGCGAGAGCCTCGGCGAGGGCGCCCGACTGATCCCAGGGCCCGTCCAGCACGACTTCGTGTTGGAGAGCGCCGAGACACAGCTCTGGCTCGACCACGAGGTGCCGGACTTCTTCGCCTTCTCGGTGGCCACGGCCCCGGGCGATCTCGACGGTGACGGCGCGGCCGACCTGGTGATCTGCGCCACCTATATGGACCGCGTTGCGGTCTTTCTGGGCCCCTTCGCGGGGGACGAGCAGCCCGACCTCGAGGTGACGGTGGGCGGCGGAGAGTTCGGTGAGGTGCGGGCGGTGGACCGCCCGGACCTGGACTTCGACGGCGACGGGCACGCCGACCTGCTCCTCTTGAGTGAGGACGACGCGGTCGCGGCCATCCTCCCAGGGCCCCTGGAAGGCGACCTGGACATCGATGACGCCAGCGCCACCGTGGTGCTGCCCTTCCCGACCGTGGCCGACATCGACGGTGGCGACATCGACGGCGACGGGGTGGCCGAGTTGGTGGTGGGTAGCTTGGGGAGCAATGGGCTGTACGTCTTCACCGGTCCCCTCGAGGGCACCCTCGCGCTGGGCGACACCTCCCTGGTGCTGAGGGGACTGGCGGGCGAGAGCTTGGGTTGGAACGTTCGGATCGGGCCCGACCGCAGCCGTGACGGCACCCCGGACCTGCTCGCTGGCACCCCGGACATCACCTACGATCGCTACGGAAACGAGCCCACCGGTCCAGGCGGCGCCTACCTCATCGGCCACCCCCTGCCCGGCGAGGTGGACGATGTGATCCGCGTCGAGGGGGAGTGGGGCTACCTGGGCGCCGCGGCCGCGTGGGTGGGGGACACGGGGGCGTTTGCGCTGCGGGATGTGTACGGGGAGCGGTTGTTCGTTGCGCCTTGAGGCGGATCACTCCCCCCAGGCCATCAAGGCCTCCGCCCCTGCCAGTGCGCCCTGGTGGCTGGGCACCAGCCACTCGATCTCCGAGGCTCGGGGCTCCAGCCGCTTCGATAGGGCCTGGAGCGACGCGAGCCCTTGATCCCGATCCGCCGAGAAGACAGGTGGTGGCCCGGCCAGCTGACCCTCGGTCGTGGACGCTGCGGCATCACCCAGGAAGAGCACGCCTTGGCACAGCAGGGCCGCGCTGCCCAGGCTGTGGCCCGGCATCGCGAAGACTTCGATCTCCAAGCCAGCCACCCCCAGGGTCTCGCCGTCCTGCAGCGCGCGGGTGATCACCAGCCCGGTGGGCTCGGACTCCCGGAAGCGGCCGATGAGGTTGCCGGCCGCTCGCCGGCCCTCGATCAGGTCCACGTCGGGCTCGAGGGCGTACAGAGCGGCGCCGGGAAAGGCCAGCGCGCCGCCGATGTGGTCGCCGTGGCCGTGGGTGAACACGATCGCCTCGACATCTTCGGCGCTGTGTCCGCGGCGCTCGAGGGCGGCCACCAGCGCGGGGGCCTGGGGATTCAGATCGGCGTCCACCAGCACCACGCCAGCAGGACCCTCGAGGACGAAGGCCGAGCTGTAGCCGCCCACCACCCGCTCGAAGCGGCCATCGGCGAAGGTCCGGCCATCTTCGAGGGGCTTGCCGCCCTCGAGCACGGCCCGGATGCCCAGGGCCACACCCGCGCAGACCATGGCCATCAGGGCCAGGGGGATCAGGAGCCAGAACAGGGGGCGGCGCTTCATGGGCGGCGACCTACATGTACATGCTGGCGGCCCACAGCAGCAGCATCAGGGCCAGGAACAGGGCGAAGAGGATGAAGCCCACCAGCAGCGCGGCGCAGCCCATGCGCAGCCAGGACTTGGGGAACTCGCCGGTGATGGCACCGGACTGGCCGTTGATCACCACCCGGTGCAGCTTGCCCCGGCGGCGGTAGGCGCCCACGTAGACCGGCAGCAGCAGGGGGTCGCCCTTCAGGTCCCGGAACAGGTGGGAGCCGGAGAACTTCACGGCTCCATTGGCGCTCGAGATCTCGGCTTCGTGCTGCTCGGCCAGGGCGTCGCAGGCGGCCTGGCGGGCCATGCTGCGGGTGAGCTTGCCCAGCTCGAAGGGGGCCACGGCCTGCTCGGCGCGGAACATGAAGGCGTTCTTGCCGGAAAACGGCGCGATGGCATCGAGCTCGCCCCGGCTGATGGCGCTCGAGCTGGGCACCAGCACCCCGCTGACCCGCTTGGTGTCCGCGCCGGTGCGCGGGCGCTTGCCCGAGCGGGTGGCTCCCCGGACCAGGGCGGCCCAGTGGGTCTCGACCTGGCCGGCCCACACCCAGGCGGGCAGCAGCAGCTGATCGAGATCGAGGGTCGCGTCGCGCAGATCCCCCGGGTACCAGATGCTGGCCTGGGCCTTGTCGCGGAACACGTCCTGGGCGCCGTCGGGGTTGACCTCGAAGGGCAGGAAGGTGCCGGGGACCTCGACGTCTTCGGTGGGCTTGGCCACCACCGCTTCCGATCCGCAGAACAGGCAGCGGGGGTGGGGCGCGCCTGCAGGCATGGCCACGGCACCGCCGCAGCTCGAGCAGCTGACCGCCAGCAGCTCCGCGCCGCTCACGACAGGCTCCCGATGATGGCGGCCACACCGCCGCCGCAGAGCACAGCGCCGAGGATCAGCGACAGCACCAGCAGCACCACCAAGGTGATCTTCACCCAGGACTTGGGGATCTTGCCCACCACCTCGCCGGTCTGGCCGTTGACCAGCAGGCGCATGGGCTTGCCCTTGTGCTTGTAGGCCGCCATGTAGACCGGCAGCAGCACCAGGCGGACGTCGCTGATCTCCATTGTGGTCTGGTTGTGCACGTTGCCGGATTCGTCGCCGGGCAGGAAGCTGCGGATGGCGGCGTTTTCGAGGTCCGCAAGCTCCTGGTTGGCGGTCTGCTCGGCTTGGCCGTGGGTGATGTCGGGTAGCTCGGCGGGCCAGCCGGCCATCAGGCCGGGATCGAAGGGTCGGGCCAGCCCCATGTCGAAGGGCTCGAGCTCGTTGGCCTCGGACTCCGGAAGGCCCTGGGAGCCGGACACCAGGTGGTCGTCGTAGCTGGCCACGTGGGTGCCGGAGACGGGGTGCCACTCGGTCTCCCGCACGGTGCGGGTGCGGGTCTGGACCTTGCCGTTGACGACGGTGGTGTAGGTCTCGGTCCGGTACCAGTAGATGCCTACGCGCCCGTTGTAGCTGGAGTGGGCCACCGCGTCGTAGCAGTAGAACGGCACCAGCACGCCGCGCAAGTCTTCGGGGTCGAGCCGGCGCACCTTGCCCGGGGCCCAGAAGCTGGACTTCAGGTGGGTCTTCAGGCGCTGGGCGGCCTGGGTCTGGTCGAGCACGAAGGGGGCGATCAGGTCCACCGGTTCTTGCTTGCCGTCGTAGGCCACCAGCGGGCTGTCGCAGAAGGCGCAGGGCTGGGACAGCTGCCCCGGAGGCAGGGACACGTTTGCCCCGCAGTGGGGGCAGGTGCGCAGCTGGGCGGCCTGGCTCATGCTGCAGCTATATCCGCTGGGGCTGGCCCGTGGAGCCCCTCGCCCATAGGGGAGGGAGAACCACGGGAGGCCGGGATGGTGTTCTGGCAGGACAGCGGCATCGTTCAGCTTCTGATGATCGCGGGGCTGCTGCTGCTGGCGGCGGGCATCCGCCGGCTCATCCAGCGCCAGTGGGACATCGTGATGCCCGACTCCATGGTCGCTGGCGTCATCGGACTGATCCTGGGGCCCTCGCTGCTGGCCGTGCTGCCCTTCGACACCGACTTCCTCGAAAAGGTCGTCTACCACGCCTTGGCCATCGTCTTCATCGCCATCGGCCTGCAGACCCCGGTAAAGGCGAAGGCTACCGGCAACGCCCGCTCCATGGCCATCGGCATCCCCTTGATGGCGATGCTCCAGGGCGCGGTGGGCCTGACGGTGGTGCTGGGCTGGGCCGCGATCCGCGGCGCCCCCGTCTTTCCCGGCTTCGGCCTGATGGTGCCCCTGGGCTTCTCCCAGGGTCCCGGCCAGGCCCTGTCCCTGGGCAAGGCCTGGGAGAGCATGGGCTTCGTGGACGGTGGCCAGATCGGGTTGATCATGGCCGCTATCGGCTTCGGCTGGTGCGCGCTGCTGGGCGTGCCCCTCATCTCCTGGGCTCGCAAGCGGGGCTGGACCGAAGATCCCGGGCGCGATCCCAGCGCCTCCGGTGGGCCCCGGGGCGAGCAGGGCGGGATGCGGGAGCTGCGGCTGCCTCCTCCGGGGGGCATGGAGCCCTTGAGCTTGCAACTGGCGGGCATCGGTGCGGTCTACCTGCTGTGCTGGCTCATCCTGTGGGCCGCAGGCAACGCCCTGTCCGACAAGCCGCAGATGGTGGCCTTGCTCTTCGGCTTCCACTTCATCATCTCCGGCATCCTGGCCATGGTGTTTCGACGGCTGCTGGATGTGGCCCCCGTGCCCAACCGGCTGCACGACGGCCTGCTGGGCCGCATCGCCGGGTCCACGGTGGATGTGGCCACCTGCGCGGCGTTCTGCGCCATCCAGATCTCGGTGCTGAAGGCCAACTTCCTGCCCATCCTGCTCACCACCAGCCTGGCGGGTGGCGTCACGCTGGCGGTGTGCGTCTGGGCGGCCAAGCGGGCCTTCCCCTCGCATCCCTTCGAGCATGCCATCGTGCTGTTCGGCTGCAGCACCGGCACCATGCCCACCGGCTTGGCCCTGCTGCGCGTGCTCGATCCCGAGCTCAAGGGTCCCGTGGCCACCTCGGCGGTGCTGGGCGCCACCGCGGCCATCATCTTCGGCGCGCCCCTGCTGCTGGTGGTGATCCCGGCAGCCACCGCCGGCTTCCCCGAGAGCTTCCCGGGGCCGGTGTGGATCGCGTTCGGGATGATCGTGGTGTGGAGCGCGGTGCTGGTGGTGCTCTTGCGCTTCGCGGCGCCGTTCCGGATCATGAAGCCGTTCACGGACTTCTGGCCCCGGAGCTAGGGTGGCGCTGGTCCACGTCGTGTTGGTCCTTGTCGGCGCGGCGTTGAGCCGCGACGGAGTCGTCGGGTCGAACGCCGCGGTCGATGGCGGCCAACGGTCCGCCATCGACCAGTTCGATGATGGGCGCTACATCAACCGGCTGGCCTTCGGCGGGCAGCTCGAGCTGGGGGGCGGCTGGCAGCTGGACCCCGGCTACGTCGGCGCGGACGAACCAGCGGTGATGCTGCGGCCCGCGGGTGCGGGGGCGTTCTGGTGGCAGACCCGCGACCTGGACTTCGGGCTGGTCGCGGCCCTGCAGTCCCGCTGGTACCTGGGGGATGTGGCAGAGATCCTCCAGCACCGGCCCGACCTGCTGGTGGAGCTGGACCTCGACGCCCGCGGAGGTGAGCGCATCGGCGTGGACATGCGGGGCCGGGTGAACGCCGACAGCGGCCAGCGCTTCCCCACCGCGCGCCCCGAGCCCTGGCAGCCCTGGTCCGTGCCCCTGTGGGGTGCCGACTACGGCGACGGGCTGGCGCCGGTGACCGCCGATCTGCAGCCGGTGGTCAGTTTCTACCCGGAGCTGTCCACGGCTATCGAGCTGGGCGCCAACCTGGAGCTGGACCAGCACCGCTGGTTGGAGCCCCAGCGGGTGCTGTTCGGCCGCGAGCCCGAGCTGCGGCTGGGCGCGGGCCCCATCCTGGGCGCCCGCTTCGATCTGACCCCCGACCTGTCCCTGCTGGTTCGGGGCCAGGGGGGCTGGCACGCCTGGAGCCACGCCGACGGCACGACTACTGGCTGGGATGTGCAGACCTGGGGTGGCCTCGACGGGCGGGTGGCCAGCTTCCTGTGGCTGCGGGTCCTGGCCGGTTGGGGTGGCGGCAGCTTGGCCACTGCCGACCTGGACTCAACGCTGGGCCCAGGGCTGCTGGCTTCGGGTGAGCTGGAGCTGGGCAGGGAAGGCCTCCGTAGCTTCGCCAGCGGGTACCGGCGTGGCCCTCTGGACCTCCACATCCGCTACGGCCTCGAGGGGCCGTACCACTACGGCTGGCTGCGCTACTCCGAGCGGGGCCTGCGGGGTCTCGAGATCGACATCGAGGCTGGCTACCGCCACGAGGTGCCCACCCACAACGAGCTGCCTGCCGCGGCAGCCCTGGCCCGGGGCGAGCTGACCTGGTGGCTGCTGGACTGGCTGGGCCTGGGCGCCGCCGGTTTCTTCGAGCAGTCGCTGACCGTCGAGGACGGCTGGCCTTGGCCGGACCTGCAGTTCTACGGTGGGTACGGGGCGTTGAAGATCGGCAAGGTCCAGGCGCCGAGCTGGCGGCGGCCGGGCTGAAATCAGGGGGGCGTCGCGGTGTCTGTTCCGGTATCCCCCGCCCACCACACCGAGTCCAGGTACACCCGGGAGGCCCCGTCAGTGGTGGCGCGGGCGATGGTGTCCCAGCGCTCTTCGACCAGCCAGCCCACGGCCCAGATGCCGCCGTCGGGGTGGGGGGCGAGACCCTCCCAGCGGCTGCCGCGCAGCCAGGGGCCCTGCCAGGTCTCGCCGTCGTGGACGTACAGGCCGCCGGTGGTGGACAGCCAGGTCTCGCCGCTGTCGAGCACCAGCAGGTCCAGCACGCCTTCCCAGTCCTCGACGTCGGGGGTCGCGTCGGCGAGCCCGTCTTCGAGGCTGCCGATGGCCGCGGCGATGGGGTTGGAGCTGGCCGTGGCGGCGCCGCCCGCGTCGTTCGCGGAGACCCATCGGGGGGCGACGCTGGTCTGGTCCACGGCTGACAGCTCACCGTCGCTCCAGCTCCACAGCCCACCGGCACCAGCGCCCAGCAGCAGGGTGTCGCCCGCGCTGGCCGCCGCCTGCACCGGCACACCGGGGTCGCCCAGGTCCAGCCACTCCCAGCCGTCGCCCTGCTCCTGGTGCAGCGCGAGCACCCAGCCGTTCTCCTCGCAGTCCCCCTCGGTGCTGATGTCGTAGGCGGTGACGACCGTGACGCGATCGTCGAGCACCACCAGGTCCACCACCAGCTCCTGCAGCTCCTGGTGCTCCTTGCAGGGGTGAGGGCCGCTGCGTAGCTCGAGGGGCCGCTCGGTCCAGTGGTCGCCCGTCCAGACGTACACCGTGTGGCCCACTACCAGCCACACCTCGTCGTCCCGGTGCAGGATGGCGCGGACCCGGCTGTCGTAGGACGGCCGTCCGTGGTGGCGCAGATCCTCTTCGACCCACTTGAGCACCATCCCGTACTCTGTGGCGATCCACAGCTTGCCGTCGTCGCCGTGGTGGGCGCGGTGGAGCAGGCCCTTGCCGTCCCGGGGGTTGGGTTCCTCGACGGAGACGATGGGGGCGGGCTCTTTGGAGCAGCTGGCCAGGACGAGTGCGACAACGCCGATCGCTCCGAGCCGTCTCATGATCCCTCTCCGGCTGGGGTCGGGAGCGAGTGTAGCCGCGAAGCCGGGCGTTCGCCGTCCAATCGCGGTTGCAGGCGGGTTACGAGCCCCCCTCGGGGTGCCCCATCGACGGTTCCACCATCCTCCACTTCGATCTGCAGCGCTTCTGCATCCACGACGGTCCCGGCATCCGCTCGGTGGTCTTCTTCAAGGGCTGCCCCCTGCGCTGCGCGTGGTGCCAGAACCCCGAGTCGCTGCGCGCCAAGCCGGAGCTGGCCTTCTACGCCGATCGCTGTGCTGGGTGCATGGGCTGCGCCGCGTCCTGCCCGAACGATGCGATCCGCGAGGGCCGGGAGCGCGTGCTGCGGGACCGCTGTCAGGCCTGCGGCGCCTGCGCTGGGGCCTGTCCCAGTGACGCCCTGCGCCTGGTGGGGGAGCGCAGCGAGCCGGAACAGCTCCTGGACGCTCTGACCGCCGATCGTGCGTTCTATGAACGCAGCGGCGGAGGGATCACCCTCAGTGGAGGGGAGCCGCTGCTGCAGGCGGAAGCCGCCTCCGCGCTCCTCGAGGCCTGCAAGGGCGTCGACCTGGACACCACCGTCGAGACCTGTGGGGCGGTGCCCTGGGCCGCCTTCGAGCGCGTGCTGCCCCACACGGATCGGTTCTACTTCGACCTCAAGGCGGCCGGCGACGAACAGCACCGCGAGCTGACGGGCGCCCCCGCGTCTCGGATCGCCGACAACGCTCGCCGCCTGGTGGAAGCCGGAGCCCGGGTGAGCTTCCGAATGCCGGTGGTCCCCGACCACAACGACGATCCGGCCGTTGTCGAAGGCATCGCCGCCCTGTTGCACGAGCTGGAGCGTCCCGCCATCCGGCTGATGCGCTACCACGCCGGCGGCGAGGCCAAGATCCCCCGCGTGGCGGCCGATCAACGACCCCTGGCCTTGGACCGCGACCAGGCCGACGAAGCCTTGGAGCGGGTCGAGGCCGCCTTCGGGAGCCTGGGCGTGGAGGTCACCCGGGAAGGGAGTGAAGGCGGCACCGGGGCTCGGGAGCCCGAGGCCCTCTTCCCCGAGCGCGTCTGGGCCCTGCGTCGAGCGGTCCAGGCCGCCACGCCTTCGGTCTGCATCGAGCGCGCCCGGCTGACCACCGCCTACCACAGGCGGGGCGAGCACCGCGATGAGCCCGTGGTGGTGCAGAAGGCCCACGCCTTGGCGGCCATCCTCGCTGGTCGCAGTGTGCGCATTCATCCCGGGGAGCTGCTGGTGGGGAGCTTCTCCTCCATGCGGCTGGGCGGGGGCATCTTCCCGGAGCTTCATGGCGTGGCCATGGCGGAGGATCTGCTGGCCTTCGGGGGCCGTGAGCTCAATCCGCTGCACATCGAGTCCCGTGATCGGGTGGAGCTGGCACTCCGGATCCTCCCGTACTGGCTGCCGCGCTTTCTCTCCGTCCGGGCCTTTCCGGCCTCCCGTGCGCTGGGCTTCGTGGTCGATCAGCTGCGCGCCCGCCGCTACCTGATCAACGAGACGGGGGGCATCTCCCACTTCGTGCCCGACTACGCTCGCCTGTTGGCCCTGGGCACCCGGGGCATCGCGGCCCAGGCCGAGGCCTTGGCGCAGGAAGCGGAAGACCCCGAGTCCGAGGCCTTCCTGCGGGCCGTGATCATCGCTTGCGAAGGCCTGGAGGCCCTGGCGGCAGGTCACGCCAAGGCGGCACGTCGGCTCGCCGAGGCCGAAGGGGATCCCGAGCGGAAGCAGGAGCTCGAGCGCATCGCGGGGGTCTGCGAGCGTGTGCCTCGCGAGCCAGCCGGTGGCTTGCACGAGGCGTTCCAGTCGCTGCTCTTCGCTCAGATCGCGCTGAACCACGAGAGCCTGGACAACTCGGTCAGCCCGGGCCGGCTCGATGCGCTGCTGTGGCCCTTCTACCGGGATGACCTCGAGGCGGGGCGCATCGATGAGCAGGGCGCACGCGACCTCGTGGGCTGCTTCACCGTCAAGCTCTCGGAGATCGTGCCGGTGTTTTCGCGTCGCATCACGCGCTTCCACGGCGGCATGTTCAACGGTCAGGTGGTGGTGGTGGGCGGCACGGACGCCCAGGGTCGCGACGCCACAAACCCGCTCTCCTGGCTGTTCCTGGACGCCATGGACGCCCTGCGGATGCGGCAGCCGAACTACCACGCCCGCGTCCACGAAGGCAGCCCGCCGGCCTACCTCGAGCGCATCGCGGGCATGCTGCGGGCCGGATCCGGTTCCCCATCGCTCATGAACGACCAGGCGGTGGTGCCCATGCTCGTGGCTCGGGGCACCGCCCTCGAAGACGCCCGGGACTACTCCCCCGTGGGCTGCGTGGAGCCGGTCGCCTGCGGCCGCAGCTTCGCCTCCACCGACGCCGCCCTGCTCAACCTCCCCCTGTGCCTGGAGCGTGCGCTGGGGCTTGTGCGCAGCGGGATGCCCGGACCGGGGCCGGCCGGCTCGAGTCAGCCGACCAGCTGCTCGCGTCCTTCGGCGTGCAGCTCGAGCGCCTCGTGGACGAGCTGGTGGCGGATCTGCAGGCCATCGAGCGCGCCAACGCCGCCTGGCATCCCACGCCTCTGAGCTCGACGCTGATCGCCGGCTGCATCGAGAGCGGCCGTGACGCCAGCGCAGGCGGTGCCCACTACAACGGCAGCGGCATCCAAGCCGTGGGTCTGGCGGACCTCGGCGACTCCCTGGCGGCGGTCGAGCAGGTGGTGTTCCGCGACGCATTCTGCGACATGGACCAGCTGGTGCGGGCCCTCGGAGCGGACTTCGAGGGCTTCGGCGAGCTGCAGGCGCGGCTGCTGGCCGCCCCGAAGTACGGCAACGACGACCCCCGAGCCGATCGATGGGTTCTCGCCGTGATGCGCTTGTTCGCCGGCGCGCTCGCCCGGCACCGCAACACCCGCGGTGGCGCCTACCACGCTGGCTTCTACACGGTCACCGCCCACCAGGCCTTCGGCGAGCACACCGGCGCCCTGCCCTCGGGCCGCCGGGCGGGGCGGTCCCTGGCCAACGGCATCTCGCCCTCGAACGGCGTGGATCGCCTGGGCCCCACGGCCACCCTGAACTCCATGGCTGGGCTCGAACATCGGAGCCTGGCCCTCAACGGTGTCAACGCCAACCTCAAGATCGACCCCGGTCCCCTGGGCGGCGATACCGGCTTGCGGGCCATCGAGGGGCTGGTGCGCGGCTACCTCGCCCAGGGCGGCATGCAGCTGCAGCTCAACATGCTCGACCCAGATGTGCTGCGCCGCGCGCTGGATGATCCCGCCGCCCACCCCTGGCTGCTGGTGCGAGTCTCCGGCTACAGCGCCTACTTCAACGATCTATCGCCAGCCATGAGGCGCGAGATCGTCGAGCGCACCCTGCACGCCACGGCGTAGCTCGACTGCCTCGAGACTCCGACCGGTGCCCCTGTAGGGGCGGGGTTGACCCCCGCCCGCCGATATCGAGCTTCGGGCGGCGCGATGCAGCACCGGGAACCCGTCAGGGCTCTTGCAGCGTCTCCACCATCTGTCGGAGCGCCTCCGGGCGCCCTTCCAGGAAGCTCCTGGCGCAGTCCACCTCGCGCTCGAACCACTCGACTCCGTACGCGTTGCGCAGATCTTCCTCCACGTGGGGACCCAGCATCGCGTGCAGGCGCTCGAGCTCGGCGACCGGATCCTGGCGCTCGAGCTCATCCGCCGCGGCCAGAACCGCGGCCAGCAGTGACGCTCTGCACGCTTCCACCTGCCAGCAGCGGTACATCAGGTAGCCGTTGACGTACTCCTCGGGCCGCTGACCGTAGGCGCCGCACCGAGGGCTGTAGTCCCATGGGTACCAGCCAAACGACAGGTCGGTGGACCAGGGGGTCCAATTCCAGAGGCCGCTGGAAGGCTCGTGGTAGACGCGGAAGTTGTTCCTGTTCCAGCCGTAGTTGTCGAAGTGCGAGACGGCGATCTCCATGGCTTGGGCGCGCAGGAAGACGTCCATGTCCACGAAGGTCCCGATGGTCTCCAGCCAGACGTCGTCGGGGGCGCGGGCCGCCCGGCACAGCGCCTGCAGATCCTCGAAGCCGTCTCCCTCCCCCACGCGGTCGACCTCGAAGCAGGTGCAGGGATCATCGGCGGAGCCGCTGTTCAGATCGCAGGGCCAGTTGATGGAGCCCGACTCGTAGACGCTGCCGCTGTCGTCCTCCCACCACTGCTCGAGGAAGGTTGCGTTCTGCTTCTCGACGATCAGGTAGATTCCGTAGGGCTGGTCGTTGATGGTGAGGGTTGCGTAGGCGGTGCGCGCGGCGGGAGCGCCGGCCAGGCGGAACGCCCGGTAGGCCAGGTGCTCGTGCATGCGGGTGGGGTCCAGCACGAAGTTGTGCAGATAGAACGATGGCAGCCCGTAGAGGTGCTGACCCTCGACGCTGCGGTTCATGTCGATCTTGAGTGCGGGCTTGCCCGCCAGGGTCTGGAAGACGGTGTTGCCCTTGAGGCGCAGCCCCACCTCGTAGCGGCGGTCCCGGAACACCAGGGTGCCGTGGGTCCAGGCCCGCGGGGCCGTCTCGATGTCGGCGAGGGCCTCGGCGTCCAGCTCGAGGGCCATGCTGTGGACCCCCTGCTCGTCGAAGATCAGCGAGCCGTCCATCACGATGTCGTTGCTGCCGGCGTCTTCGGTGTCCGGTACGTGCTCCTCGGTGGTTGTGTCGGTGTCGGCGGGAGCGGCGGAGTCGTCGGCGACCAGGACGGGGGCGGTCGCGGGCGGGGTGCAGGCGGAGAGCGCCAGCACCGACACGCCGGTGATC
Source organism: uncultured Enterobacterales bacterium (assembly GCA_964532635.1). Lineage (GTDB taxonomy): Bacteria > Myxococcota_A > UBA796 > UBA796 > JAFGLY01 > CALDOK01. The sequence goes on along the minus strand of CAZHIK010000049.1, from coordinate 972 downwards.
AACGAGACGCGCCTCACTCCGGCAGCGCCTCGGCATCGTAGACCACCCCCGTCTCCATGAAGATCCTCGCCTGCTCCATGGCCTCATCGGCCTGGTTGAAGAGGAAGTTGTGATCCGCGCCCGCGAACTGCACCAGGCCGCCGCTGCGGCCGCCGGAGAGGCTGCCACTGGCGGGCAGCTCCGCAGAGTCGAGGTGGGGCACGGGCCAGGCGCTGGGCTCGAGCAGGGGCATCCCACCGGACAGGGCCAGCAGCTCGGTGGTGACGATGGGCATCGTCCCGTCGTGCTCGCCCTCCTGGATCAGGTGGTTCACCGTGAGGTGGGCCGCGTGGCTGGCGGGGTCTCCAAAGGTCAGCCCGGCCTCGAACTCGAGGTACTGCTGCAGCCGCTCTTCGCTCATGGCCTCGTCCAGGTAGCCGCCCCAGTAGCTCTGGAAGCCGATCATCATCAGGCCCCCGCCACCGGCCGAGTCCACGAAGGCGGTGCCGCCTTCGGCGTAGCGCTCGGGAAGCATGGCGGTGGTCATGGTGCCGATGATGCCCCCCAGGCTGTGGCCCATGAAGTGCACCGGCCCGATGGTGGGAGCCTGTGACAGGCCCTGCTCGCTGGCCAGCTGGTCCAACAGTCCGGGCAGCTGGGCCTCGAGGGCGATGGTCATGGCGTAGACGTCGGAAGCGCTGAGGGCGAAGCGGCCGGCGGTGTTTTCGAGGGCCGAGAAGTCGAAGAAGCTGAGGGCGTACCACTCGGAGTAGCAGGCCTCGCTGGTGGTGCTGTTGCGCTCGTAGTGCTCGCGGGCGTCGATGCTGGCGATGATGTAGCCGTGGTTGTTGAAGCGACTGGAGGTGGACAGGGCCAGCTCCCGGCAGCAGGCGATGCCGTGCATGAACACCAGCAGGGAGTGCTCGCCGCCGTCTTCGAGGGGTGGGACCAGCACGGTGAAGGCCAGCCGCTCCCCCTCGCCAGGCTCGGTGG
>CAZHIK010000048.1:0-20491 GCA_964532635.1 uncultured Enterobacterales bacterium | reverse complement strand
TCCTGGCCGTGCAGGCCACCCGCGGAGGCTGGCTCCCGGTTCTGTCGCCTGCTCGGTGGCTCCCTGCTGCGCAACCAGTCCCACAGAAGTCGCGCCTTGTGAGCCGTACCCGGGCACAGTGCCGGAGATGGACGAGTCATGGATTGCGATCCCGGTGCCCGGCTGGCCGGCCAGAATCCCCACCGTCGTGTTGCCCGTCACCTCGCAGCCCTCGGCACGAAGCGACGCTCCGAAGTCGGCGAGAATGCCGTACCCACCCTCTCCAAGCCCATCGGGCCTGGTGTGCCGGATCGACGTGTCCACCAGCTCGACCTCTGTGCCCGGCTCGGAAACCAGGATGCCTACCGCCGTGTTGTTTGCCAGCTCACAGCCCTCGACCGACAACGCCGCGCCACCGTGGACCTGGATACCGTACCCGTTTCCTCCTTGTCCTCCGCGCAGGGTGTCCCGGATCGATGTATCGACGAGCGTGATCATAGTCCCCGAGTCGGCGGCTGCGAGCCCTACCGCTGTGTTGGCCACCAGAGCGCAGCGGTCGGCTCGCAACGCCGCGCCGCTATCGATCTGGATGCCGTACCCGCTCTCCCCGTCCTCATTGGGTGCCGTGTCTCGAACCACCGTGTCGACCAGCGTGGTCTCAGTACCAGGTTCGGCGGCCACGAGCCCCACCGCTGTGTTGCGGGCCAGCTCACAGCCCTCGGTGAACAACACTGCGCCGCCATTGACCTGGATGCCATATCCGCCGCTCCCGTCCTCGCCTGGCTGGGTGTCCCGGATCGACGTGTCCACCAGCACGACCTCGGTGCCGGTGTCCGTGGCTGCGATCCCGAGCGAGCTGATGCACACCAGCGCACTACCCACTGCACGGAACGCCGCCCCGTTCACGACCTCGACACCGTGCCAGTGGCCCGCGGCTCCACCTGGCGTGGCGCCTCGAATTGTCGTGTCCGCCAGCGTGACCTTGGTTCCCGGATCGGCAACGAGACCACCCAGCAGAGCGTTGCCTGCCAGCTCGCAGCCCTCGGCTCGGAGCACCGCGCCATCGGTGACCTGGACGCCATAGCCGCATCGCCCGTGATCACCGAGCACTGTGCCTCGGATCGCCGTGTCCACGAGCGTGATCTCCGTGTTCGCCTCGCCGGCTGCGAGCCCTATGGCCATGTTGCCGACAAGCTCGCTGTTCTCTGTACGCAACACCGCGCCGCCGTAGACCTGGATGCCGTAGCCGAAGTTTCCATTCTCGTCGGGCCTGGTGTCCCGTATCGCGGTGTCCACCAGCGTGACCTCGGTGCTCGAGTGGTAGGCCAACACCCCCACCGGCGAGTTCTCGCTGAGCTCGCATCCATCCAACCGTACGATCGAGGGTGCGGTGGCGGTCCCTCGATACACCTGGACGCCCGTAGCATCGTTCCCAACCACCCTCAGCCCCACCAACCGCACGCTCCCCGAGGCCACCCGGACGCCGCGGTACATCGAGCCCGCCACGCTCGCCCCGGACACCTCGACTTCGCCGTACCTCACGTCGATGTCGATCCCCGGGGTGTCCACGTCCCCCTCGCTGGCATCCAACGTCACCAGCTCCCGGCAGCGCCCGGCCAGGTGCACGCCGGCGTGGTCGCTCGTGAGCGCCAGTGTCTCCGGGTACCGACCTGCCGCCACCGCCACCAGCCCGCCGCCTCTGCTGCCGGCCAGATCCATCCCCGCCTGGATGGAGGCCAGCGGCGCTCCCTCCGTGCCGTCGCCCCGCTCGGCGGCGTCGGCGGAGACATACACGGTGGCGCTGTCCACAGGAAGATCACCCCAGGTCCCCATCCCGCAGTTCTCGGGGACGCAGGTTTCGCCGTCGGCAAGGTAGCCCACGGCGCACTCTGTCGGTTCTCCGTCCTGTGGAGCGGGCTCTGTGGGCGGTAGGCACGCTGCGAGCGGTAGGACGGTAGGCAGCAGAAGGGGCGTTCGAAGTGTCAAGCGGGCCTCCGCGACCCGATCCTACCACCGGAGGGTGGAGGATGAGGGGCTGCCCTGCCTGGGGGGCTAGCCCTCCAGCGACTCGCAGATGGCCACAGCGGCTCGAAGCCCCTCCTCGGTCTCGGGATCCGAGGCCGTAGCGCAGATCAGGTCCAGGCCCTGGTGGTACAGGGCCAGCCGGTAGCGGGCGCCGTACTCGGCGTGGACCTCTCTCCAGGTGAGCAGCCAGCCGTCGGAGCGCTCGCTGCGCTCGAGGATGGTGACCTCGCGCTTGCTGGAGGGCATGGTGGTGGCCCAGGTGTCCAGGTCGGCGTCGCCCCCCGAGGGCACCACCGACAGTGCGTACTCGGCGCCGACCTTCTTCGAGCCCTGGAAGACGATCATCGCGCCCCCGTGGCCCTGCCTCAGCTCTACGCCCCGGGGTGCCTGCACCGTGGCCTGCACGCCGTAGGGGCTCAGGTCGAAGGTCTTGGACTTGGCACAGGCAGCGGGGGGGACCAGCGCGAGGGACAGGGCGAGCAGGGTGGTGGTGCGTCGGGGCATTGTGCTCCAGAGGGCCGGATCGGGCGTCCATGTTTGATAACCTCCCCCCATGCCCACCCAGCTCAACGCCGGCATCATCGGCTGTGGCCGCATCACGGACATGCACGTCCCCGGCTACCAGCGCAGCGATCGGGCGAAGCTGCTGGCCATCTGCGACATCGACCCCGATCTGCTCGCCCGGCGCCAGGCCGAGTGGGGGGTGGAGCGGGCCTACGGGGACCACCGGGAGCTGCTGGCGGATCCCGACATCGACGTCGTGGAGATCATCACCCCCCACCACCTGCACCGCCGCTTCGTCGAGGAGGCCTTCGCCGCAGGCAAGCACGTCAGCGTGCAGAAGCCCATGGCGCTCACCGCTGCCGACTGCGACGCCATGATCGAGGCGGGTCAACGGGCCGGCAAGCTGCTCAAGGTCTTCGAGAACTTCGTCTTCTTCCCCCCCTACGTCAAAGCCAAGGAGCTGTTGGACGCCGGGGCCATCGGCGAGCCCCTGTGCATCCGCACCAAGCTGGGCTCCACCATGCGTGGCGGCTGGCCCGTGCCCTTGAAGGCCTGGGTCTGGCGCCTGAACGAGGAGAGCTGCGGAGGCGGGCCCACCATCTTCGACGACGGCAACCACAAGCTGAGCATGGCGCTACACCTGATGGGGCCCGTCGAGACGGTCCACGCCTGGATCGATCGCAGCTTCGGTGCCATCGACAGCCCCGCCATGATCAGCTGGACCCACGCCGGTGGACGCGCGGGCTTCCTCGACGCCACCTTCTCCCCCCACATGACCTCGCCCTCGAAGTACTACAGCATCGACGAGCGCATCGAGATCACCGGCAGCGAGGGAACGATCGAGATCACCTGCTGCACCGCCCGGCTGTGGGAGCGCCCCCCGCTGCTGCTGCATCGCGGCGGCACCACCGAAGCTTTTCACGATCTGCGCCACGACTGGCTGGACAGCTTCGTGGACTCCACCAGCCATTTCGTGGACTGTGTGCTCGACGGTGGCGAGCCCCGGCTGACGGGCCAGCGAGGCAAGGAGGTCATCCAGCTCGCCCTGGCAGCCATGCGCTCCTCCGAGACGGGACAGCCCGTGCGTCCCGACGACCTGGATGGTGGCGCATGAGCTACCGCCACAGCCTGCGGATCCGCGCCCTCGCCGCCCTGCTGCTGGCGCTGCGGGCCGTGGCCCTGAAGCTCGGGGATCGCTCTTGGGTCGCCGGCCTGCGACTGCTGGGACGCCTGCCCTTACCCGCCGACATCCGCGCTGTCCTGGGCGAGGCGGCCGAGATCCTCGAGGAGGGCCCCCCCGGCACCACCCTGCTGCGGCGCATGGTGGCGGGCACCACCCGCGAGGAGCTGGAGGACGTGCTCTGGGGGGTGATGGTCTTCGACGAGCGGGCGCTGCCATGAAGTCCCGGGTGGTGATCTGCGGCGGCTGCGGCGGCGAAGCCTGGCTTGCGGTCCGCGCCTGGCAGGCCCTGGGCCGCCACCCCGAGATCGCGGTCTACATCGACGATCCCGCCGCCTGCCAGGCCCGGGCCGAGGCCCTGGGCGTCGCGGCGGTCAGCGACCGGGCCGCCCTGTTCGACGACCCGACACTGGCCACCGTGCACCTGCTCCACGGGCTGCGCTCCCGGGACGATCTGCTGGCCGGGGTCCACGGCAACGGCATCCCGGTGCTGGTGGTCCCGCCGGTCTGCGAGCGGGGCGACGCCTCGCGGCTGCTCGCGAGCGCGACCCCCGGCCTGCTGCGGGACGGCTCGGTGCTCCCGCACCTGCCAGCCTTCCAAGAAGGCCTGCGCCGGGTCCACGCCAACCACATCGGGCGGTTGCAGCAGGTCCGCTTCCGGTCCTTCCTGGCCGGCTCCGGGGGCTGGGATGCCGGCCTGAGCCCCGACTGCCCCCTGCGAGATGCTCCGCCCGTGCCGAAGCTCGAGGCCCTGCTGTTGAGGGAGTGCGCGGCGGTCCTGCCCATCGCCGAGGCCGTGCTGGGGCCCATCGTGGAGCTGCAGGTCCAGGCCCCCCGGCGTGAGCCCCCAGCCACGGTCATCGTCAGCTGGCGCCACGCTGGCCACGCCCGCCACGGGGTGCTCGAGCTGACCATCAGCCCCGACACCACCCTGAGCAGCCCCTACGCGCCCCGCAGCGACAGCCTCGAGATCACGGGCACCGCGGGGATCCTCTGGGTAGGCGGCCTGCGGGGTGGGCCCGACTCGGTGCCCCCACTGCGGGTCTACCGGGGCGACACCCTGCTCGAGCCCGAGCCCCCCAGGGGTGGCTGGCCCGCAGCCTGGTGCGCGGCGGTGAGGGCCGCTCCCAACCTCGACATCACCCGCATACAACATCGCATCGCCTGCCTCGCGGCGCTGCGACGGGCACTCGACAGCGGGGCGAGGGAGGCCGTGTGATCAAGAAGTTGTCCCTACCAGCCCTGATGGCCCTGGGGCTCGGGGTGTCCATGGACGCGGGCGCGCCTGCCCTTGTCCTGCCCGAGTCCACCGCCGAGCTGATCCCTGTCCTGCGCTGCCATGCTGTGGTGACCCAGGACGCCATCATCGTGGATGGCATGCAGGTCCTGAAGCTCGAGGAAATCCTGGACGACGACGGGCAGCCCACCCTCGCCGTGCCCGACGACGAGCGGCGCGGGCAGCTGGTCACCCGCCTGTACGACCGTCTCCTCGAGAAGGTGGAAGACGACATGGCGCTGTACGCCGACGCCCGCAAGACCCTGGCGGTGCTCGCCCAGCGCCCCGAGCTGGAGAGGCGCCACGAGCTGCTGGTCAGCATCGATCAGGCCACTCCCTTTCCTGTGGTGCGCGAGGTGCTCTACACCGCGGGGCAGGCCCAGTACGGCAGCTTCTTGCTGGTCACCCACAATCCCTGGCTCGACAAGGAGCGTGTCATCGAGATCCGTCTGCCCTCGATCGGCCCGCCTCGACAGATCGATCCCGACGAGGAGCCGCCGCTGTACCTGTCCGTCGCCATCTCGGACCGGGGCCTGGATGTGCTCGGGGCCGACCGGGTGCTCGATCCCGAGAATCCCCGGGACACCGACGCCGAAGAGCTGGCGCCCATGGTCCCCTGCCACAGCGGCGGGACCTGCACGGGCCTGGACGACTACGACTGGGACGAGCTGACCCGGCTGCTGGGGCTGGTCAAGGCCCAGTACCCCGACGTGACCAAGACCATCGTGGTCCCCACTTCCGATGTGTCCTACGACGTGCTGGTGCGAACGCTGGACCACGCCCGCTGGCAGCCCGGGGCTCCGTCGAGCGCCGAGGCCGAGGCTTGGGAGCCCTGGACCACAGCGCGCCAGGAGCTGTTCCCCGAGCCGATCGTGGCTGGAGGTGTGAAGTGAGTCGCCGCACCCTGCTCGCCGTCGCCATCCCCGGCCTGCTCCTGGCCCTCGCCTGCGGTGGTGCGGGCGAGCCGGCCGAGAAGCTCACCGAGCCCGAGGAGCCCGGACCCCCCACCGCGCGGGATCGGGCCGAGGCCGCCTGCCAGCCTGCCCTCGAAAACACCGCTGAGTACGAGGAAGTGCCCCCCGTCGACGGACGCGCCGAGAGCCTCTGCGTGGGCTGGTACGGCCGCTCGGCGACCGAGGACGAGCTGCTCGCCCTCGAGTGCATGGCCGGCGCTTTGGACGAAGTCGCCTGGGAGGCCTGCCGCGCGCCTTTCGCCCACCGCGAGGAGGTGAAGCGCAACCGCTTCGGCATCATCATGGAGCCCGGTGACATGGAGCCGGTCGCCCTCGAGCTCCGCGTCGCTGAGGCGGCGGGACTCCTGGGCGCGCTGCGGGACGGCTCGGAGCTCGACGGGGTGTTCGGTTCCTCCGGCCTGGACTCCGAGCTCTCCGGTGGCATCGGCGGGCTGATCGGGGCCAAGGGCATCGAGATCGGCTCCGGCGGCCTCGGCTCCCGTGGCTCCGGCCTCGGTGGCGGCGGCACGGCGGAAGGGCTGGGCGGCCTGGGCACCAAGGGCCGTGGAAGCGGCGCCAGCGGCTACGGCTCGGGCGGCGGACACTTCGGCTCCGCCCAAGGCGGCAGCTTCGCAGCGGGCACCCCGCTCATCGAGGGCCCCCTCGATTCCAGCCTGGTGGAGGCCGTGGTCAAGCGCCACGCCAACCAGCTGCGCTACTGCTACCAGCGCGTCCTGACCAAGGAACCGGACCTGTCTGGCAAGATCGTGGTGAAGTTCGTGATCGCCGCCGATGGCAGCGTCAGCTCGGCCGAGGTCCAGCAGACCACCATGAACAACGCCTCGGTCGAGGGCTGCGTGACCGGTCGCTTCCTGCGCTTCCTGTTCCCCAAGCCCGAGGGGGGCGGGATCGTCACCGTGACCTACCCCTTCATCTTCCGTCCCGCCGAGTAGTTCTCCGCTTCGAATAGGGTCGCACGAGTGTCGTCGAAGTCGCGTTCCCAGGCCCAGGCCCCGTCATGCTCTCCCTGCTCGCCACCCTGCTCGCCGCCTCCCTGACCTTCGCCCAGGACACCCCGCCCCAAGACGTGCAGGTGGTCCACCTGCGCGACGTGCGCATGGTGCTCGACGTGGTCCAGGGGGCCGACGGCCACCTGCTGCTGGGGGTCCAGGGCGGCGAGCCCCGCGAGGTGGGGGCCAAGCTCATCGACGTCGATCCCGCCGTGCGCTGGGCCAAGCACGGGGTGGAAGGCTCCCTGAGCGCCGATCACGGCTTCGATCAGGGGCTGCGGCGCTCCGGGTTGGAGGGATCCTGGACCGGGGCCGCCGTGGCCTTCCGCGCAGACGGCACGGTGACCCTGTCCCTGGGCGGCAAGAGCGGCGAGCGCTGGTGGCTCGGGGCCACCGACCAAGGCAAGCTCGAGACCGGGCATCGGCTCACCCAGCTGCGCTGGCCCGAGACCATCGAGCACCTGCACCTCGAGCCAGACGGCACCCTGGTGGGCCTGGGCAAGCTGTTCGTGCCCGAGGAGGAAGGGCAGCCCCCCCACGACTGGCCCAGACTGCGGGTCTTCCACTTCGACCAGCAGGGCTACGTGACCGACTTCCGCCCGGCTGACGAGGCCCTGCACGACAAGCTCCCCGAGCCCGTGGTGCACCCCGACGGCCACCTGTGGTTCTACCGGGCTGTGGCCCCGCGCACTTGGGGACGTTGGGGCCCCAGCGGCACCCGCGATGCCGGCTTCGAGGCCGAGCTGCCAATCACCACCCCCACCGCCGAGGCCTGGGCGGCCCTGCCCGATGGAGGCGCCGTGGCCTCGGTGTACGGGGTCCGGCAGATCCCGCGACCGGGGGCCCAGTGCGGCAACGACGTGGACAAGGTGAACGTCTACAGCCTGGCGCGCTTCGGTGCCGACGGCTCGGTCCAGGACCCGCTGATCCCCGAGACCACCGACCTGCTGCGCGTCCACAGCATCCGTGTCCAGGCCGACGGCGGGCTGCTGCTGGTGGGTGAGCTGGACGCTGCGGCGCTGGGGATCGAGGCCGAGGAGCGCACCCACCTGGCCCGGCTGGCGCCCGATGGCAGCCTGGACGAAGCCTTCACCCGGCGCTGGCTCGGCGTGCAGGGCGTGGAGCTCGCCGAGCCCCTGAGCGACGGCCGGGTGGCCGTGGCCGGCGAGCCCCTGGAGGGTCTCGAGGGACTGGACTCCCCTCTGATGGTGATCGTACCGGGGGAAGGGGGGCCATAGGCTCCGTGGAGTCTTGGCGGGCGGAGCAGGCGCGGGAGCGCCGGTCGCCCAAGGCGAGCGCAGCCCCGTGGAGGGGATGGCGTTCCGGGGCTATTCTTCCCACCCCCGTCATCCAGCCGGCTCCATGCGCTCACTCCCCCTCCTCCTCACCCTCTGCGCCTGCCGCCCCCCCGTGGTCGAGGAGACCGCCCTTCCAGACGACACCGGCCCCCTGCCTGCCGGGGGCATCATCGCCGCCACCAGCGGCACGGCCGCCATCGAGGCGGGCATCGTGGTGCTCGACGAGGGGGGCACCGCGGTGGACGCGGCCCTGACCGTGGCCATGAGCCAGATCGTGCTCACGGTGGGCTCGTGGAACAGCTTCGCGGGCATCTTCGGCGCGGTGGTCTACGACGCCGAGACGGGCGCGCTGTCCAGCCTGCACGGCAACTACGACACCTTCGCCGGTGAGACCGACCCGATGACCATCCCCGACGAGGGAGCCTCGGGCCGCACCGCGCTGGTGCCCGGCTACATGGCCGGGGCCTACACCGCCCACCAGGCCCACGGCGCCCTGCCCTGGTCCCGGGTGATGCAGCCCGCCATCCAGCAGGCCGAAGACGGCATCGAAGTGGACGCTCTGCTTGCCTACTACATCGAAGCCCGCCGCGACGTGCTGAGCCGGCGCGACGAGACCTGGGCCATCTTCAGCGACGCCGACGGTGAGCCCCTCGAGGAGGGCGACCTGTTGGTCCAGGCCGAGCTGGCCGCCACCCTGCAGGCCGTGGCCGATCAAGGCGCCGCCTACATGTACACCGGCGCCTGGGCGGACCACTTCGTTCAGAGCGTGAGCGAGGAGGGCGGCGCGGTGAGCGCCGAGGATCTGTCCGGCTACGACGCCGCCTGGATGGAGCCCCTCAGCACCGACTACGCCGGCCACACCGTGGTCACCATGGGCGATCGGGAGCTGGGTGGCGTGCAGGTCATCGAGGCGCTGAACATGGCCGAGGCGGTGGGCTTGGCGGAGATGGGTCCCTGGTGGGAGAGCGGCGAGGCTCTGTACTGGCTGGTGCGCATCACCCAGGTCAACCAGCTGCTCACCTGGATCCAGGACTACTACGAGGGCTACGACAGCTACATCACCGACGCCCTGCCTGGGGTGGAGCTGAACGACGAGGCCCGCACCAGCCAGGATCAGGCCGAGCTGCTGGTGGGCTACGTCGACGACGGAAGCTGGCAAGCCCTTGTGGAGCTGTTCGGCTACGCCCGCAGCGGCGGCAGCCACAGCGACGCCATCGCGGTCATGGACGCCCGGGGCAACGCCATCGCCCTGACCCACAGCATCAACACCACCATGTGGGGGGAGACGGGCATCTTCGTCGATGGAGTGAGCATCCCCGACTCCGCCAGCTTCCAGCAGCAGCTGCTCTCCCAGATCACCCCCGGAGATCCGTTGCCAACGCCCCTGAATCCCTGCATCGCCTTGCAGGACGGCGTGCCGGTGCTGGCGGGTAGCACCGTGGGCAACGTGCACTACGCCCAGGTGCAGCGCCTGGCCGCAGCCATCGGCCTGGGCCTGGGCCCAGCGGATGCTGTGCAGACCCCCATGGTGAGCGGCTGGGCCTTCAACGAGGTGATCGAGACCGGGGCCATGGACAGCGCGATCATCGAAGAGGCCAACGCCATGGGCCTGAACATCAGCGTCACCACCGACAGCAGCCCCCCCGCCTGGGTGGGCGTGGCCCACAGCGACGGCGCCTACAGCGGCGGGGCCGAGCCCTGGCTGGAGGTGGTGGGCGCTGCGGTCGCCAGCACCGGGATGTGACGATGCACGCGATCTACGCCGATCCCCACCAGCGCGCCCAGCTCTGGGCCCTGCTCGAGGCCGTCTGGCCCGGGCTGCCGGCGCGCTTCGATGCCGCCGACTGGCACGGCTGGCCCCTCGGCGCGGTCTCCACCCCCTTCGTGGACCGCGCCGGAGGCGTCATCGTCAGCCACGTGGGGGTGCTCGAGATCCCCGCGCGCCTGGGCGGCGAGGACCGGTCGATCGCTGGCCTGCACGGAGTGTGCACCCATCCCGAGGCCCGGCGCCGGGGCCACTTCCGGGCGGCCATGGAGCAGGCCATGGCTCGGGTCGCTGAGCGCTACGACTGCGCCAAGCTGTGCACGGACAAGCCCTGGGCCTACGAGCCCTTCGGCTTCCGTACGGTTCCCCAGCACTGCTCCCGTCTGCAGCGTGGGGGAGCAGGCGGCGGGGATGCCCGATCCATCGCCGAGGCCGAGCTGCCCTGGTTGCGCCGGCAGCTGGCCCAGCGTGCACCGGTCTCGGAGCGCTTCGCGGCCCGGGAGCCGGGCTGGCTGCTGGGCATCGACGCGGTGCTGTGGACCGGGGACCTGCGCCTGTTCCAGCGCATCGAGGCCCTGGACTGCGCGGTGATCTGGGAGATCGAGGGCCGCAGCCTGCAGCTGTACCAGCTCATCGCGCGGGAGCTGCCCCCGCTGGACGCCGTGCTCGCCCACTGCCCCTGGCCCTTCGACGAGCTGCTGCTGTGGTTCGGACCCGACCTGCTCGCCCCCGGAGCCGAAGCGCTGCCCTTCGATGACGACGAGGTGCTGATGGTCTGGGGCGACTGGCCCCAGCTGGAGCCATTCTGCCTGCCTCCGCTCGAGCGGCACTGAGGTCGCTACTCCTCGCCCTTCTCCTCGGTGGTCTCCTCGCCCTTCTCCTCGGTGGTCTCCTCGACCTTCTCTTCGGTGGTCTCCTCGACCTTCCCCTCAGCGGGCTGCTCGGGCGGCAGCTCGGCGCCCTCGGACTCCTTGCCCTTGCGCAGGGCCCGCTTGTTCTGGCGGTAGCCCTTGCGGATCTTGTACTCGCCGCGGCGGGTCTTGCCGCCGAAGCGGTAGGACAGGTCGAACGCCTGCACAAGCCATGAGCCCTGGATCGGCGATGTGCCGATGCCCACCCGGGCTTCGATGTGCTTCCACTGGGCCTGGTAGGACAGGCTGACCCGGTAGGCGTCGGACAGCGGGATCATGTCGCCGTAGGCCACCAGGACATCCAACTCGTTGATGATGCCCAGCTCCTCGATGTCGGTGCTCACGGCGCCGCGGGCCCGGCCGAACAGGGGCGCCTGCGCCCGCACCACGATGCTGTCGCGGCGGTTGAAGCGCAGGTCGGTGGCCACCTCGACGTTGAGCATCTCGCCCGAGATGCTGCTGACGGCCATGGCCTCCTCGCTGTCGACGGGGATCAGCACGTCGGGCAGCTGGGCCATGTCCAGCGCGCCGGTGGCCTGGACCTGGGCGTAGCTGGCGCCCGCGTGCACCGACCAGGGCTTGGCGATCTGGGCCGAGGCCATCGCGCCCAGGGTGAAGAACATGATGTCGGTGGTGAACAGGTCGTTGGCTTCGCTGGCCAGGCCCAGGTCGAAGTAGCTGTCCACCTGGTTGACCAGGTCGTTGACGGGCACGTAGTAGAAGGAGCCCTTGAGCGCGTAGTCGAGCTTCTCACCGCGGAATGGGTTGACCTTGATGTTGGCGTTGTACACACCGATGAGGTCGGCCAGGGGTACCGTGCCGATCTGGGTGCGGGGGGCGATGCCGTAGTAGACGTTGAACAGGCCCACTCGGGCCTCGCCCCACTCGAGGGTGTAGGACGTGAAGTCCACCGAGCCGTAGGGGTTCTGGGGGAACTTCCAGCGCTTGGGCTGCAGCTTGCGCAGCTCCTTCTTGCTCAGGCCGTCGCCCATCTCCTCGATGTTCTCGGTGTCGAGGGTCTGGATCCCTGCGGCGAAGAGGCTGTCGCGGGCGGAGCCGACGTCCACGTCGGACAGGTCGATGGCCAGGCGGGTACAGCCGGCGTCGTAGGCCATCTGTAGCGCCTGGCGCAGGCGCAGAGCGTCGGCCTCGGCGTCGCTCTCGACGATCACACGCGCTTCCGGATCCTCGGCCAGGATGGTGGGCAGAGAGGCCCGGATGTCGTCGGCGTCCATGAGCGTGTCGTCCAGGTAGAGCTGGCCGTCGACGCGGACGAAGATCACGTGGTCGTGGGGGCCGCGCTTGGGGCCCACCACGTCGATGGTCCCGCTGAAGGTGACCGGATCGGCGGGCAGGGCGTCGGCCGACATGCCGCTGACGTCGATGGTCGCGGGGGGCTCACCCTCGGCCGGTGGAGCCGCGTCTTCGGCTTCGGCCCCAGGGGCCTCGGCTTCGGCCTCGGGAGCTTCGGCCTCCGGGGCCTCGGGAGCCTCGGGAGCTTCGGCCTCCGGGGCCTCGGGAGCCTCGGCTTCGGCCTCGGGAGCCTCGGGAGCCTCGGCTTCGGCCTCGGGAGCCTCCGCCTCGGGGGCCGGCTCTGGGGCCTCCTCGGTCGCGCCTTCCTGTGCGATGGCGGCGGTGGAGATCAGGATCGAGATCAGCCAGGGAGCGAGCATGGGGTGCCTCCTTCGACGGAGGCCCATCATGCAACATGTGGCGGAACAATTCCAGGTATCGGGCGCTCACCAGACCCGGAAGTGGCGGCGGGTGAACAGCCAGCCGCCGATGGCGAAGTACCCAGCGGTCAACACGACGACGCAGGAAAGCTCGACCCACACATCGGCCAGCCCGGCCCCGTGGGTCAGGATCTGGTTGAGGGCGCGCACGGCCACCGCCGTGGGCAGGATGTCGGTGGCGTAGATGGCGTAGTCGCTGATGGTGGTGATGTGGATCTTGGGCAGCGGGAACATGCAGTCGGAGAAGAACATCAGGATGAAGAACGGGAAGCAGCCCACCGTGAGCAGCTCGAAGATGGTGCGCATGAAGGCCGCCACCAGCACCGAGATGGCCACCACCGACAGGGTGGCCAGGGCCCCCACCACCACGATGGCCGGTACCGAGCCTTCGCTGTGGTAGCCGACGCTCACGGCGCTGGCGTAGGCGAGCATCAGGGACACCACCCCGATGAGTACCTGGTTGATGGACACCGCGGTGAGCAGCTCGACGATGGTGAGCCGCGACAGCACCAGGCGGGAGACGGTGCCCTTGTCCACCTCCTTGATGAGCGTGGCGGCCGCCGAGAACATCACCATGATGACCGCCAGCATCAGCAGCGCGGGCACGTACAGGTCGAACTCCGAGGGCTGCTCACCGCCGCCCACCGACACCATCCGCACGTCCATGGGGCTGGGGGCCTGGGTGACCATCGCCACCGCCGCGAAGGCGATGTAGTCGGACATTGCCATGGCCATGCTGCCCCGGGTGTTGGCTGGATCGGCGTGGTTGGTGAGCACGGCGGGGGTGAAGCCCGTGCCCGCGGCGAAGTCGCCAATGCGCTGGGAGAAGTCTGCGGGGATCTCCACCAGCAGGTCGGCCTGGCGCTTCTTCAGCCGCTCGGTGGAGGCCTCGAGATCGTCGGTGAGCTTCACGACGAAGATCGACTCGCCGTCGGCGTGCTTGGCCTGGCGCCAGATCTCGATCAGATCTTCGGCGTCGAACAGCGCCTCGCCCTGGACCACCCCGGCGTCGTGGTCCATGACCAGCAGCCGGTAGGCGGGCTCAGTGGCGTGGAAGTAGCCCCACATCAGGTAGACGAAGAAGGGCGCGAACACGAGCACCATCGAGAGGATCTTCCACTCCCGCAGGTTCTCGAGGAAGGTCTTGTGGAGAAATGTGAGCACTCTCATTCCCGCAGCCCCCTTCCGGTCAGCTTGATGAACACGTCCTCCAGGGTGCGCTGCCGTACCCGCAGGCCACGCAGCTCGAGGCCTTGGGCCCGCAGCTCCTCGAGCAGGCTGGGCAGCAGCTCGGTGGCCCGTGTGGTGGCGAAGGCGATGGTGGTCTCGCTAGTCGCGGCTTGGATCCCCCGTGCCGCCAGCCGCTCCTGCGCCCTGTCCACGGCGCTGGGGTCCAGCTCGATCTCCAGCAGGTCCCCCTGGCCCAGCTTGTCCTTGATGGCGTCCACCGTGTCCAGCTCGAGGATGCGGCCACGGTCGATGATGCAGACCCGATCCGACAGCTTCTCGGCCTCCTCCATGTCGTGGGTGGTGAGCACCACGGTGACGTCCCCGGCCAGGGACTCGACGTAGTCCCGCACCAGCACTCGGCTCTGGGGATCGAGCCCGGCCTGGGGCTCGTCCAGGAACAGCAGCTCGGGCTCGTGCACCAGAGCCAGGGCGATGTTCAGCCGGCGCTTCATGCCGCCGCTCAGGGTGCGGGCCAGGCGGCGGGCCTTGTCGGTCAGCCCCAGGACCTCCAGCAGGGCGTCGGCCCGGCGCTGGCTGTGGGCCTTGGTCAGCCCGTAGAGCTGGCCCATCATGGTGAGCTGCTCGCGGCAGGTCAGGGTCTCCCAGATCACGATGTGCTGGGGGCAGACCCCGATGGCGCGCAAGCCTCGGCCCGCGCCAGGCTCCAGCCGCTCTCCGTTGAGCTCGATGGTGCCCGCGGTGGGGCGCAGCAGCCCGCAGAGCATGTGGATGGTGGTGGTCTTGCCGGCTCCGTTGGGGCCCAGGAAGCCCAGGATCTCCCCGCGCCGGACCTCCAGGGAGATAGCGTCCACGGCCACCAGATCGCCGTAGCGTCGGGTGAGGCCGGAGACGCGAAGCACGACATCGGACATGGTCGCTCCCGGTCGAGATCGAGGTCGACACCATACCGGACCAGCGTGGCCGGATCGATGCTTCGCGGTATCGAATACTGTGATTTTGTCGGTGCTTCTGTGCCATACTCTGGGCGCGCTCCCTACACTCTCGGCTCCGCCGACCGGAGGAACCCATGTCCCGCAAGCTCGTCCTGCTCTCCATCGTCCTCTGCACCGCCTGCTTCCGCGATCGCAAGGACGAGGACACCGCCGATCCCGAGGCTGAGCTCGAGACCGCGGTCCGCGCCCTGTCCGAGGCCACGAGCATGAAGAACTTCGCCAGCGAGGTCGGCCAGGCGGCCACCAGCGACGAGGACTCCGACACCAGCTCGCTGATGGCCATGGACGAGGACGACTGCCCCTACATCACCGTCGGCGAGGGCACGGTGACCGTGGACTACGGCGAGGGCTGCGTGCCCGACAGCGGCATCATCTTCGGCGAGGTCTCCGGCGCGTTCACCGCCAGCGTCGATCGAGACGAGCGGGCGGCCTCGGCCAGCTTCGAGAGCATGGGCTGGATGGGCTACGGTATCGACGGCACCATGGCGGTCGACTTCGACCGCCAGCCCGGCATCGGCGTGGACCTGACCGAGCAGGTCGACATGACCTTCACCGACGGTGGCGTCACCCTGTCCCTGGTCGAGGAGGTCGCGGTCACCCTGCGCTACACGTACATGGTTGTCGACGGCCACATCGACTACGACGCTGGCTACGACAGCTTCGACATCGAGGCCGACGAGGTGCAGTGGGACTACGACAACCTCACCCTGACCTGCCCGCTGCCCTCGAGCGGCACCATGCGGGTGCAGTGGGAGATCTTCGACGTGCTGTTCACCTTCGACGACAACAGCCCCCAGACCGGCGAGGTCCAGGTGGAGAGCACCCGCAACGAGGGCACCTTCAACATCTGCGCGTGGTGGTACGGGCTCTAGTGCCACGGGCCGCAAGTCGCGCCCCAGTTGCGGGGTAGCTGATCCCTCGCACATGAGGAGCTCGGGTCTGGGCACCGGGCGCTGGGCGCTGGGCGCTGGGCGCTCGGGTCTGGACACTGGGCGCTTGGGGCTGGGCAGGCCCGGCGGAACCACGATGAGATCGCGCTGGCATCGGCGGCCGAGGCCCCACCCCCGCCCACCCGGATCCCGCGGGATTCACAGCCCCCGGTGATACAGCCGCAGGGTGTCAGCCAGCTTGTCCAGGTACCTGGGGATCTGGTCGCGAAGCTGGTCGCTGTGGCACAGACCGCGGAAGTTGATCAGCTTGGTCCGGTCTGGCTCGATCCGTCGGGACCAGGGGATCACCAGCTCACTCCGGGAGTCCGAGTGGTCGAGCAGGCGGGCCACGGCGCCGATGTCGTCGTGGGCGTCGCCCTGTCGGAACCCGCGGCGCAGGGGGCCGTGGCAGTTGGGCACGTCCAAGCCCCGCGCCAGGATGCTGGCCCTGAAGGCCAGGCTCATGGCGATCGAAGCCGTGACCAGCGCCTCGTCGAGGTCGCCGCCTTCGGTGCTGTCGCAGTACACCGCGAGGCTGGCTCTGCCGTGGCTCAGGTACCAGCGGTGGTAGCTGGGGAACTCGACCGCCGACCAGGCGCGGAGCATACCCAGGCAGTGGTCGGGCCAGCGCCCGTAGAACTCCAGGAGGAACAGGACGGCGGTGGAACCCTCGATGGCGAAGGGGTCGTCGCAAGTCCATCTGGGCCATACCAGCCGCTTGTCCTGCTCCCAGCCCTCGAAGTTTGGCGGTGGTGGCGGCGGCGTGCGGCCCAGCGCTTCGCGGAAACTGCCTCCGAGGCTGCGGGGCGTCCCGGGCTCCATCACGGTGACGTGGCTGTCGCGCTCAGGCGCTGTGGTGATGGGCTCCTGGTGGCGGTGCAGAAGGCGCGGGATGCGCAGTGCGCCGGGCTTCGCGCCGTGGAGCGCGACGGCCTGTTCGAGGCGCGCCAGGGCCTCGTCGCGATCCTCGAAGAGCGCCACCGGAGTCTTGTGGCGGAGCGGCGGTGGGATGTCGCAGTCCTCCAGCAGCGCCACGATCACGCGCACACGCCCCGACTCGAGCTCATCCCAGAGCATGGTCTTCCACTCGAGTTCCACCCAGGGTGAAGTCAGGGCTTCACTCGAGAGCATCAGGATCAGTAGATCTGCGGTCTCCAGCCCCTCACGCAGCCCTTCCTCGAAGGGCGTGCCCGCCACGAGGGCCGATTCGTCGAACCACACCTTGTGTCCGTGGCTCTGGAGCCGTCGCGCCACCGCGCGGGCCTCGCTGCGGGACTGGCGCGCGTAGGAGAGGAAGACGCCGGCCATAGGCTGCTCGCTCGTGAGTGGGGAGTGGGAGGGAACGAGTCTACCGCCTGGGAAGTCGGAGTTGGTGTTCGCCCCGGAAGCTCCACCCCGCCCCCCGGGTTCCCCTGGCGTCTCGCGCAGGGAGAGCCCCATGTCCAGCCCACACATCCTGGTCGTCGATGACAACCAGCGGCTCCGGGAGGTGCTGCGCCTGGTGCTGGAGCGGGAGGGGTTCCGCGTCAGCGTGGCGGGGGACGGTCCCGCGGCCCTGGCGCTCTGCCAGCGCTCGGCGCCGGATCTGGTGGTGCTCGATGTGCTGATGCCGGAGCTGGACGGCTTCTCGGTCTGCCGCACCCTGCGGCGGAACAGCCCTGTTCCCGTCATCTTCCTGTCCTCCCGGGGAGAGACCGTGGACCGGGTCACGGGGCTCGAGCTGGGGGCCGACGACTACATCACCAAGCCCTTCGCCAACAGCGAGCTGATCAGCCGCATCCGGGCCGTGCTGCGTCGGACGCGGCCCAGGCCCGAGGCGGACGCTGGAGAGCCCCCGCTGCAGGTGGGTGGCTTGCGGGTGGAACCCGCGACCCATCGCTGCTTCGCCGCGGGGCGGGAGGTGGCGCTCACCGTCACCGAGATGCGGCTGCTGTGCACGCTGATGGGCCGACCCGGGCGGGTCTGGTCCCGGGACGAGCTGGTGGAGCGGGCCTACGACGGCCGTCACTTCGTGGCCCCGCGCACCGTGGACTCCCACTTGCGCAACCTGCGCAAGAAGCTGGCCGAGGCGGGGCTCGAGCCCATCGAGACCGTGGTGGGCCTGGGCTATCGCCTGGAGCCTTCCCAGGCCGGCGCGCCCTGATGCGCGCCCTGTCCCTGCGGAGCTGGCTCGCTCTCTCCCACGGGCTGGTGTTGCTGCTGCCGGTGCTGGCCCTGCTGGCGACGGGTGCCCTGACCCGGGAGCTGGAGCTCGAGGCGCGAGGCCAGCTGCTGCAGCAGGGTGAGGCGGTCGCGGCCCTGGCGGCGGATCGGGTGGGGGAAGCCAGCGCGACCGAGCGGATGGCCCTGTCCAAGGATCTGACCCGGCTGGGCCAGGCCACCCGAACCCGCATCCGGATCCTGGACCAGCAGGGCTCCGAGCTGGTGGCTTCGCGAGCGGCCTCACCGCCCCGGGACTCGGCGCCCGCTGTGGAGCTGGTCACCGCGACCGTGCCCCTGCGACGGGGGGCCGAGCCGATCGGCAGCGTGGAGCTGAGCATGGCGCCGCGCCACCCCCTGCTGGCCATGCGCCTGGCGCGCTGGCGGCTGCTGGGTGCGGGGGGCGCGGCCCTGGCCGTGGCCCTACTGCTGGGGCTCGTCCTGGCCCACCGCATCAGCCGGCCCATCGTGGGCTTGGCGACCCGCGCCCGGCAGGCCCGCAGCCTCGGCCCGGAAGCCCTGGCCGGCCACGCGGGCTCGCGAGTGGTCGAGGTGGGCGCCCTGGCGCGGGAGCTTGCGACGACCGCTGGGCACCTGGCCGCCCGCCAGGAGGCCGTCGGCGAGTACGCGGCCAACGTCAGCCACGAGCTGAAGACCCCGGTCACCACCCTGCGCTCCAGCCTCGAGCTGCTGCGGGACGATCCGCAGCTGCCCTCCGAGACCCGCGATCTGCTGGTGGAAGGGGGGCTCGAGGAGCTGGCGCGTCTCGACGCCACCATCAGCGGCCTGCTGGCTCTGGCCCGGGCCGAACAGGGCGGCCGGCGGGAGCCGGTGGAGCTGGACGCCGTGGTGGCGGCGGTGGTCGGGCGCCATCCCGGGGTGCAGGTCGAGCTTGGGGGCGGCCGCATCCCGGCCGACCCGGACCACGTCGATCTCGCCATCGACAACCTTGTGGCCAACGCACTGCGCCACGGCGGCGGGTCCGTCCGCGTCCGCTCCCAGGTTTGCGGTGAGCACGCCGTCGTCAGTGTGCTGGACGGCGGCCCGGGCATCCCCCCCGAGCGGCTGGATCGCATCTTCGAGCGCTTCTACACCACCGCTGCGGACGGTACGGGCCTGGGCCTGCCCATCGTGCGCGCGGTGGTGGAGGCGGGGGGCGGGACGGTGAAGGCGGAGAGCCGGCCGGGGGAGACGCTGGTTGAAATGACCTGGCCGGCCCTCCGCGATCATCAGTTGAGGTAGCCAAGGGCGCGCAGGCCCTCCGAGATCATCATGTCCTTGCCCGCCCAGCTGTCCCGCTGCTCGGTGGCGTAGCGCTGCTGCTGCGACACCAGCTGCTGGTCCATGCTGGTCACCCGCGCATCGTCGATGCCGTGGGTGATCTGGCCAAGGCGCTTGCGGCCGCGGTCCAGGAACTCCTGGGCCTGCTGGTCCTCACCTCGGCTCCAGGCGTCGTTGGCCCACTGCATGTGGCGGCCCACCACGGCGGTGGAGGCGTGCACCGTGGCCCAGGGGACCTTCGAGGCGCGCACCTGCGCCACGTCGTCGGTCACCTCGAGCTGGACCAGGTGTTGGTGGCTCAGGCGCTCGCCGGTCCGGGGGTCGTTCCAGCTGATGTTGACCTGGGCCACGCTCAGATCCGCCTCGCGCTCGACGGGGACCCGGGCCCGCAGCACCACCTTGCGGGTCTCCCCGGCGCTCAGGTCCCCCAGGAAGGCCTCGAAGCCTTCCTCGGTGGCCTTGCCGTCCCAGCGCTCGTAGCCGTAGACCTCCAGGATCTCGAGACCGTCGTTCAGGTCCAGGGCCACCCGGGTGTCCCGGGCTGCCACGGCGAAGGCCCGGTCCAGCTCGGCCTCGAAGCTGTCCACCAGCTGGGTGGAGACCCCTGCGTACAGGTAGTGCCCGCCCGCTGCGTCGCTGATGGCGTGCAGCAGATCGCCGTCGTACTCCACCCCCAGGCCCAGAGCGCTGACGGTGATGCCCTCGCGGGAGGCGTTGGCGGCCAGGGTGGCGATGGCGTCGGGATCGGTCACGCCGCGGTTGGTCATGCCGTCGGACAGCAGCAGCACCCGACGGTTGCCCACGGGCGCGCCGCGCAGCTGCTGGATGCCCAGGTCGAGGCCGGCGTGCAGGTTGGTGTAGCCACCCGCCTCGAGACCGCGCACCGCCTGGGTCATGCCGTCGGGATCCCAGACGGGCTGGCGCTCGGCCACGGTGTAGGCGTTGTTCGAAAAGCCCACCAGGGCGAAGCTGTCCTGGGGACCCAGGCGCTGCACCAGGCGCTGCGTGGCGCGCCGGGCGTTGGCGATGCTGTCGCCGGCCATGGAGCCCGAGCGGTCCACCACCACCGCCAGGTGCAGCGGCTGGCGCTCCACGCTGGCGGCCTCGGGGGCCTTCAGCTCCACCACCAGGAAGCGCTCCCCGGTGCTGCCCAGCCGGTGGGCGCTGCGATCCATGGAGGCGCGGCTGGCCATGCCATGCGCGGCCGCCAGGGGCTCGGCCTGCAGCGTGGGCTCGGCGACCTCGGCGGGCGGAGGGGGCTGGGG
>CAZHIK010000047.1:0-20652 GCA_964532635.1 uncultured Enterobacterales bacterium | reverse complement strand
GCCGCCTGCGACAAGATGGAAGAGTGCGAGTTCTTCACCGACTACTTCACCTACGACGACTGCATCGCCCTGGGGGACGTCGAAGACACCGGCGGACAACAGTGGGAATGCGAGGACTATGACCCCCGCGCGGCCCAGGAGTGCGTCGACTCCTGGTCCGCCCTCAGCTGCGACGACTTCCTCGCCGGCAGCGGAACGGAGATCTGCGATGACGTGTGCTCGAACGACTAGCGCCCTGTTCCTGATGCTCCTGGCTGGCTGCGACGCCGACAACGGCGTCACCACCCACGGCGATCCCCCCTTCTCCATCGACAAGGCGGGCACCGTGCTCTGGGCCGAGGATCCCGGCAACGATCAGCGCGACGGCATCGCAGTGCTGCTGATCAGCGACGACCCCATCGACTGCGGCGACATCACCAGCCAGAACTTCTACTACGACCTCGACGAGGTGGTGCTCGAAGGCCAGGGCCTGATGTTCCTGCTGCGGTACGACAGCTGGGGCAGCGACGCCCCCCCCCTGGACTGGGAGGGGCTGTGGATGAGCGGCTACGCCTACGGTGGCGACGCCTACCGCACCCTGTTCCCCATGGCGTTCAGCGACGGTTTTCTCTACTTCCTGGGCGGCTACTACGGCATCGGCGACAGCTCCTGGCTCGACGTGGTGGCCTACGCCTCCGGCGGTGTGAGCGGGAGCTACGCCACCGAGTACTGGTCTGGTGAGTTCTACGCCGAGAACTGTGGCGCCTGGGCCGGCGAGCCAGACGACACCTACAACTGGTGGGACACCGACACCTGGTGGTGGGACACCGACACCTGGACCTGGGTGGAGCCCGAGGTCGACACCGTCACCTACAGTGTGGACGCCGTGGAATGGAACTACTCGGTGGAGTTCTCGGGCTGGGTCTACGACGCGGGCATCGTGATCCACGGCCAGCATGACGGAGCGGAATGGGACGAGGAGCACGACCTGGTCAACACCGACTACGATCCCGACGGCCAGTGGGACATCTGGGAACACTCCCTGCCCATCACCTCCAGCTGGGAAGACCAGGAGTCGGGCGCGAACACCCTGTTCACCGAAGACGACCACGACACCATGACCTGGATGGTCACCGGCTACGACGACCACATCGCCCCCTGCGCGGTCTGGGGCGCCGAGCCGGAGTGGTTCGACTCCTACGACTGCGAGCTGCTGTCGTTCTGAAGTGGGCCTCGCTGCGGGAGGGGATGAACCCCTCCCCTACATCGGTTCACCGCGTAGCCCGCTCGCGCGCCTACCACTCGGTGTAGCCGATGGCCTCGAGCCACTCGAGCTGCCGGGTGTCCGGGGCAGCCGGGGCGTCCCCCAGCAGCAGCTCGAGCCTGGTGCGCTCGGGGCTGGCGGAGCGACCGAGATCCTCTGGCTCGAGCTCGGCCGGATCGGCTTCGAGGTCGTAGTGCAGCAGGCGGCCGTCGCTGTGCAGCACCAGCTTGCTGCTCGCCGAGCGCAGCGCGACGCGGGGCTGCCCGTCCCCCGGCGGCCGGCCGAAGCGGCTGCGAGCCTGCTGACCCGGGGTGTACTGCAGCAGCTCGGAGCACCACCCGTGGGTGAGCGAAGGCGCTCCCTCCCGAGCCTCCGGTAGCTGCGAATCGGTGACTTCCCGGAGGGTCGGTGCCACCTGGTTGACGGCCACCAGCTCGTCGCTGACGGTGCCGGGCTCGACCTCTCCAGGCCAGCGCAGGATCATGGGCACACGCATGCTGGGCTCGAGCAGGTTGGCCCCGTGGTTGAAGTGGTAGCCGTGCTCCTCGAGGCTCTCGCCGTGATCGCCGACCACGAGGATCACCGCGTCTTCGGGCACTCCGGCCACGATCTGCCCCACCAGGTGGTCGGTCCAACGCACCGCGCTGCGGTACAGCAGCCGCTGGCCGTGGCCGAAGCCCTGCTCGAGGTTGCGCAGGAAGCTCTCCCGATCCTGGGGGCGCTCGCGTCCCGCTCGATCGGCCGCCGCCGCCGCAGCCAGCTCCTCCGACGAAGGTCGCCAGCCCGTGGGGGGCAGGTAGGGGGCGTGGGTGTCGTACAGGTGCACCCAGAGCAGGTAGGGGCCCTCCCGATGCTCCACCCAGCGCAGGGCCCGGTCCACGGTCTGTTGCCCCGAGCGGGCCGCAGGCAGGCCCCGACCCAACAGGGCGGTGACGCCGGGGAGTCGGTCCAGCCGCTGCACCCAGCCCCCGCGGTCGTCGTAGTGCTCGCAGCCCTGAGCCACCCCCGTGCTGCGATCCAGCACCCGCGAGGAGAGGAAGGCGCCCGTGTGGTAGCCGGCTCCAAGGAAGCGATTGGCCACCGTGCCCTGCCAGCTGGAGCGCCCTCCGTTGGCCACCAGCCCGTGCTCGTGAACGACAGCCCCGGTGAGCATGGAGGCGTGGGCGGGAGCGGTCAGCGGCGCAGTGGTCACCGCGTTGCGGTACAGCGCACCGCTGGCCGCCAGGGCGTCCAGGTGAGGGGTCTCCACCGGGCCACCCATGGCTCCGACGTGGTCCGCGCGGAAGGTGTCCAGGGTGATCAGCACCACCGGCGGTCCTGCGGCGCCGCCCGCAGAGCGTGGCGGGGCCTCGGGACGCAGCAGCAGCCAGCCGAGCGCCAGCAGGACCGGGGGGATCAGGGCACTCCAGGGCCGCCGCCCCCGGGCCAGCAGCAGCGTGAGCAGAGCCCCCAGCGTCGCGTGGGCCAACGCCGCCACCAGCGCGGGCCCCAGCTGCTCACCAGGCAGGGCCACCAGAGCGTCCAGGCCCAGCACCACCCACACCCCCAGCAAGGCACAGCCCAGCCAAGCGAGCGCAGCGGTGACCTTCATGTCGTGGCGACTCGAAGCGCTACCAGCCCGTGTCGAAGCCCGGGCCCCCGGTGCCCCAGTCCCCGCAGTTCTCGGCGTAGAAGTCTCCCGCCCAGTACTCGGTGCTGTAGCGACCGTTCACTCCACCGCTGGCGTAGGCGATGATGTCGAGCCAGGAGCTGTCGCCGATGCCGTACCAGCCCCCCAGGAAGTAGATGAACCCGTCGCTGAACGCCATGGGGTACATCATCCGCTCGGCGCCACCTCCGCCGTAGGCGTAGCCGGTCATCCACAGGCCTTCCCAGTCCTGGGGTGCCACGTCGTTGCCCCAGCTGTCGTAGGCCAGCAGGAACATCAGCCCCTGGCCGTCGAGGGTCAGCTCGTCCAGGTCGGAGTAGACATCGTGGGCGGTCAGCTGGTCGCAGCCGATCTGCTCGTCGGACAGCACCAGGGCCGCGGCCCCCTCGCGCGCATCGGTGGACGGATCCTGGGCCCACAGCACGGACTTCAAGTTCTTGATCTCGAAGGGCGGATCCCCCGTGGTCGAGATGCTGTTGTTGCGGTTGCAGCCCAGGGCCAAGACTCCCACCAGGGTCGCGTGGTACCAGCGCATGCGTCCTCCCTCCTGCGGCCCGATCCGGGCGCTCCGGACGTTCGTGGCCACGATACCACAACGCGGTGAGGTAGAGTGATCGAGACCAGTGATCGTGGGGCTTCGATGCGACATCTCTTGGCACCGCTCCTCCTCTCGCTGCTGGCCTGCACCCCCCCCGAGGGGAGCGAGCCCGGCCACTGCGCCGACGCCCTGGACAACGACAACGACGGCCTGTACGACTGCGACGACCCCGACTGCGCCGGCGCCCCCGACTGCCAGGAGGCCGACGCCGACATCGACACCGACACCGACACCGACACCGACACCACCCGAGACACCGGCCCCGACGAACCCTGCGGCGTCGGGGTCGACGAGGTGGATCCCGCAGACGGCTCCACCGACGCCTACTACCGCGGCGACATCGAGTTTCTGCTCGACGACCCCGACCCCACCGAACCCACCATCTCCTTGGTCGGCCCCAGCGGCGCCATCGCCGGCAGCACATCGCTGTCGGAGGACCGCGAGCAGGTCCGCTTCGAGCCGAACGCTCCCCTCGAGCCCCTCAGCGCCTACACGGCCACACTGGACTACTGCACCGGCCTGGCCACGGTTGCGTTCACCACCAGCGAGCTGGGTCTTCCTTGTCACGCCCCGCTGGGCGGACGGACCTACGTCGTGGATCGGTCCAGAGCCCGCGTGGTCACGCCACCGGGGATCGGGGAGCTGTTCAACGAGTTCGTGGCGGTGGAGGTGCTGGTGGCCATCCAGCAGCAGGATGCGACCACCCTGTCCGTGCTCATCGGAGCCGGCACCATCGGCTCGAGGCCCGTGGAACAGGATCTCTGCCACCAGACCATGGACCTGGTCTGGGACTGGTCCGAGGCCCCAGCGTTCGACTACGGCGCCGCCGACGTCAGCCTGGTCACACCGAGCGGGACGGTCTCCGTGACGAACCTGGCGATGAGCGGTGCATTCTCGGCAGACGGCAGCTGGTTCGGAGGGGGGGAGCTGGAGTTGACCCTCGACATGCGTGACTGGGTGCACCTGATCGACGAGGTGGACAGCGCGCAGGACATCTGCATGCTCGGCGCCAGCTTCGGCGCCCCCTGCGTGGCCTGCGACGACGGGCAGGACCTCTGCCAGGTCATCCAGGTGGATCGGCTCACCGGCGAACACAGCGCCGACACCACCGTGGAGCCAGTGGACGCCGAAGGTCACCCCGACTGCACTGGACCCACCACCTGCGGAGGCTGCTCCAGCTCGGGATTCGGCCCGACGGCGCTGGGCCTGCTCGCCTCCCTCGGGGCCTGCGGGGTGCGACGGCGTCAGTCGACCCGCAGCACCACCCGGCGGTTCTGGGCCCGGTTCGCGTCGCTGACGTTGGGCACCGCGGGCTTGGACTCCCCGTAGCCACGGGCCACCAGCCGATCCGTCAGCTCCGCGCCGCCATGGGTCACCAGCCAGCTCTTGACCCCGTCGGCCCGCTGCTGCGACACCCTCTGGTTCGTCTCGGCGGAGCCCACGTCATCGGTGTGGCCCTCGATCACGATGCGCAGGTCCGTGTGATCGGACAGCAGCGCCAACACCCGCTCGAGGGCCACTTCGCTGGCCGCGTCGGGGCGGGTGCTGCCGAAGGCGAAGTGGATCCGCATCTCCACCAGCACCTCGGCTGGTGAGGGATCGGGGGAGCGCTCGACCACGGCCGCGATGGGCCCCTCCTCCACGGGCGCGACCTCCACCACGATGGGCCCCTCCTCGGGGCAGCCGTCCTCGTCCTCGAACTCGTCCAGGTCCTCGGCTTCCCGGGGGCAGGCGTCGTCTCCGTCCGCCACACCGTCGCCGTCGTCATCCAGCTCGGGACAGCCGTCGGCGTCCTCGAAGCCGTCGGCGTCCTCGGCCTCCCGGGGGCAGGCGTCGTCTCCGTCCGCCACCCCGTCGCCGTCGTCATCCAGCTCGGGGCAGCCGTCGTCGTCCTCGAAGCCGTCGGCGTCCTCGGCGTCCAGCGGACAGGCGTCGTCGACGTCAGCCACGCCATCGGCGTCGTCATCCGGGTCCGGGCAGCCGTCGTCGTCTCTGAAGGAGTCCCAGTCCTCCTGGGCGTCGGGGCAGCGGTCGTGCTTCAGCGGGATCCCGTCCTTGTCCGCGTCGGGCCGTGTGGTCCCGCCCCAGCCCACGGAGACCAGGCCCCGCACCGAGGGGGCTCCGACCCCCGCCGCCAGCCCGGCCCCGACCCCCGCGCTCAGCTGCAGCCCCCAGTCTGGCAGCCACTGCCCCGCCAGCAGGGCCTCGGCGGCCGTCTCTCCCGAGACCAGGAACGGGCCGCCCGCCCGCGTGGCCAGCCAGGCCTCGGTGGCCACGGCCCAGTCGGCCTGGGGCTGGTAGAAGCGGGCCGCGGCGCTGGCCCGCAGCTTGTGACCGTCCACCATGGTGTACAAGGAGCTGCGCTGCTGGACGCGGTAGCCCAGGCCGGCCGCCAGCTCCACGGGTCCGAGGTCCAGGGAGCCCTGCACCGTCGGCTCGGCAGCGGGAAGCCCTGTGCCCATCCAGGCCTCGCTGTCCCCGGTGGGGATCACCACCGGCAGGGCCCCGGCCAGGGCCGCGCGCCGCCCTTCCAGCGTCGCCAGCCGGGCCTGGACCCGCAGATCCCCCACAACGCGGGCCGCGACATCACCCATCTTCATCCCCGGCAGTTCGGCGTCCTGGTGCAGGATCACCGGCAGCACCAGGCTCAGCTCCACCCCCTTGCCCAGCCCCATGGCGGCCGAGACGTCCAGCTGACGACGTTCGTCCACCAAGGCGCGCAGCAGCTCGCCGTCTGCCTGGCTCGCCACCACCACCGGCTTCTGCACCTGCTGGAGGCTCACCCCACCCACCAGCTCCATCCCCGGCAGCACCCGGCCGCTCCCTGTGCCCAGGATCCCCAGCCCCGTGGGATCGAGCCGGTAGGGGTTGGCATCCACCGCCGCATTGCTCGCGTCGGGGTGCTCCACACCCGCTCCGGCCGCGGTGGGAAGCAGGGCCGCCGCCAGCAGAGCGCCCAGCCCCGGCCGGGCTCGCTTGGCCCGCCGCCGGTTCGCCAGCAGCGGCAGGGCCAGCATCAACAGCCATCCCGAGCCGCCACCGTGTCCGGCGCTGCTGCAGCCGATGCGTGCACCGCCCTCGATCTGGCCTCCGTCCTCGAGCCAGCCCCGGCCGTCGTCGCTGGGATCCGTGGGATCGGTGGCGTGGGTGCGCCTCTCGGTTCCGTCGTCCACGCCACCGTTGTCACTGTCCACATCCCGGAAGTCGGCGGCGCCGTCGCCATCGCTGTCCACGGGCGGGGTGTCGACGTCGTCGTCGCCCGCCTCGTCGGCATCGGCCACGGTGTCGCCGTCGCTGTCGGGGTCCAGGGCATCGATGACGCCGTCGCGATCGGTGTCCGGGGGCAGATCAGAGGGACCGTCGGCCTCGTGGTTGTCGCGAATGGTGTCGCCGTCGGTGTCCTCGGACAACGGGTTGGTGCCCACGTTCAGCTCGTAGCCGTCGTCCAGCCGATCGCCGTCGGTGTCGGCGTAGCGGGGATCGGTCTCACCATCCGAGGCCCCCATCCAGCCGTCGGCGTCCGCGTCCTCCACACCGTCCCACAGCCCGTCGCCGTCGGAGTCGGAGAGGTTTGGATCCACCTCGAGGCGGCCCACGGAGCCGTCCCCGTTGGCGTCTTCGAGCCCGTCCCCCAGATCGTCGCGGTCGGTGTCGGCGCGCAGGGGATCCGTGGTGCTGTTGGGATCGGAGTCCCCCACGAGCCCAACCTCCAGGCCGTCCCACAGCCCGTCACCGTCGGTGTCGGGATCGTAGGGATCGGTGCCGAGGTCGGCCTCCAGTTCGTCGTCCAGCCCGTCACCGTCGCTGTCCTGGGAGATGTCGTCGCTGGGATCGAGGGGATCGGTGCCGTTCACGAGCACCTCGATCCCGTCGCTGACCCCGCCGTCGTCGGTGTCGGCGTCCATGGGGTGGGTCTCGCCTTCGCCCTGGGCCCCGTCGCCGTCCAGATCCTCCTCGCCGTCCTCGAGCCCGTCGCCGTCGCTGTCGGCAGCCAGGGGATCCGTGCGACTGGCGGGATCGGCGTCGTCCCCCCGCCCGGCCTCGAGGCCATCGCTCAGGCCGTCGCCGTCGCTGTCGACATCCAGGGGATCGGTGCCCAGGGACAGCTCCTCCTCCCCATCGCTCAGGCCGTCGCCGTCGGTGTCGGCAACCAGGGGATCGGTCCCGAGCCAGATCTGCTCTTCGCCATCGTCCAGCCCGTCGCCGTCGCTGTCCGCGATGCTGGGATCCGTCTCACCCTCGCCGACCCGCCCGTCGCCGTCCAGGTCCTCCTCCGCGTCGCTCAGGCCGTCGCCGTCGGTATCCGCAAGGATCGGGCTGGAGGGGCCCGCGCCGTAGCTTGCGCCTACCTCGAGCCCGTCGTCCAGGCCGTCCAGGTCGGTGTCGAGATCGCAGGGGGAGCTGCGACCGCCGAAGTCAGCCGCGAGCTGGTACTCCTCGAGGGCGGTCAATCCGTCACCGTCCAGGTCCCAGGCCGCATCCTCGGGATCGGTGGGGTCCAGGGGAGTGCCCGTAGTGCAGCTGGTGCTGCTCCCCCAGGTCACCTCCCAGCCGTCGTGCATACCGTCACCGTCGGTGTCGTACTGCTCGGCACAGCTCTCGACGGCCTCGCAGGTTCCGTTGCGGTTGCTGTCCTCGCGGCCGTCGCTCAGGCCGTCACCGTCGCTGTCAGCGTCGAGCGGATCGGTCGTGGTGCTCGGATCGAGGTCGGGCCGGAACACCGCCAGATCGGTGCCGTCCAAGCCCTCGTCTGTGGTCATGGGCTCTTCCAGGCCCTGCTCGAGACCATCCTGGAGCAGGTCGCCGTCGGTGTCCGCGTTGCTGGGATCCGTGCCGTCCTCGATCTCCCCGGCCACCAGGCGACCGCCCTCGTCCCCGTCCAGCAGGCCGTCGTCGTCGCTGTCGACGTCCGTGGGATCGGTCTCGAGGCCGTCGTCCAGGGGGAAGCGCTCCTGGGCGTCCTCCAGGCCGTCACCGTCACTGTCCACAGCGCCACTGTCGCTGCCCAGGCTCGCCTCGTAGCTGTCCGAGAGCCCGTCGCCGTCGCTGTCGGTTCCGTGGTCGCCGGCATCGGCCGGATCGGTCCCGTCGTCGATCTCCACGGCGTCGAGCACACCGTCGCCGTCGCTGTCCGCCTCGCAGGCATCGGAGCCCGTGCCGCCCTCGATCTCCTCGCGGTCGCTCAGGCCGTCGCCGTCGCTGTCCTCCTCCACCAGGGACAGACACAGGTAGCCGGCGTAGCGCCAGGCGTGCTCGCTGGCGTCGTCCAGGCCGTCACCGTCGCTGTCCGCGACCGTGGGATCGCTGGCGTAGACCTCCACCTCCCAGCCATCGTGCAGCCCGTCGCCGTCCGTGTCCGCGGTGGTGGGATCCGTCTCTTCCTCCTGGCCGTCCTCGAGCCAGTCGTCGTCGCTGTCGGGATCCAGCGGATCGGTTCCGAGCTCGAGCTCCGAGGCATCCGAGAGGCCATCGCCGTCGCTGTCCAGTCCCTCGCTGGGCGGATCCGAAGGATCGTTGGGATCGCTTGCGTGCACCACCACCTCGGCACGATCATCCAGACCGTCCCCGTCGCTGTCGGGATCCAGCGGATCGGTCCCCAGTTCGTCCTCTTCACCGTCCAGCAGCCCGTCGTCGTCACTGTCCATGTGGGTGGGATCGGAGCCTGCAGCCTGCTCCCCGAGGTTGTCCAGGGCGTCCCGATCCGGATCGTCTTCGCCGTCGTATGCCGCCGTGGAGCCGAACCAGCCCTGCTCCCAGGCGTCGTCCAAGCCGTCCCCGTCCGCGTCGGCGGCCAGGGCCGCCGGAGCCACAAGCAGGCTCCCCACCAAGATCAGGGAGAGCAAGGAGTTGGATGCCGACTGATGGATGATCGCACGCATGTGCGCTCGCGGGTGTGCGGGGAGCAAAAGGCTCATCGGACGGGTCTCCTCCGAAATGAAGCCTATCCGAGCAAGCTGCGATACTCCCGGAAGCTCCCCCCCGGCGAGGAGGATTCACGGGTGATCCGGCTGCCCCCCAAGGCGCTCATGGCCTCGGCCCTGGTCCTCGAGATGGCGGGCCTGATCGTCGGCGGCCTGCTGCTGGGCGCCTGGCTGGACGAGCGCTTGGGCACTGCTCCCATCCTGCTGGCGCTGATGCCCTTCGTCGGTCTGATCGGCGGCGTGTACCGCATCGCGCGAGTGCTCGAGCACAAGCACGGGGAGGACCGGTGAGCACCCGCCGGGTCCTGACACAGGCAGGCGTGTTGGCGCTGGTGGCAGCCTACCCCTTCGCGGTGGTGCTCGATCCCTGGCAAGGGCTGGCCGTGCTGGCGGCGGCGACCCTGGCCATGGGCAACTACCTGCTGATGGCGGGCCGGCTGCGGGGAACCACCGGCCTGCTGTCGCGCCCCAGCGCCCCGGGCTACCGTGCCGTGACCGCACAGACCATGATCGGGAGTGGAATCCGCTGGCTGATCACCTTCTTCCTGCTGTGGGGACTACTGAGTCGAGCCGAAGCCATGGCTGTGGTGGCCGGTCTGAGCTGCGTGGTGGCCTCGATTACGCTACAAGCCTTGTTCGAGTACCTGCGCGCAGTGCGCGGTCCATCTGCTGGAGCTGTCGGTGACTCGGATCCTGACTGACCTGCTGCTTCGAGACCTCCCCGATCTGCCCGACCTGGGCGGCATCCTCCATCCCATGGCCAGCCACTTCAGCTGGTACCACCTCATCCCCGGCGTGTCCGGCGACTCCCTGGTTCCGGGGATGCTCCAGCGCGACGAGACCTGGACCATCTTCGCGGCCTGGGTGGCCTGCGGAGTGGTGGTGCTGCTGGCCTGGCTCGCCAAGCGCGGCCTGGATGCGGCCAAGGCCAAAGGCGGGGTCGAGGCCTTGGTACCCGACGCCGGCTTCACGCCCCGCAACGTCCTGGAGATCATCACAGAGGCCCTGTTCGACCTGGCCGAGAGCTCCATGGGTCGCAAGGACGCCAAGATCTTCTTCCCCTTCCTGGGGGCGCTGTTTCTGTACATCCTGGTCAACAACCTGATGGGGCTGGTGCCCGGCTTCCTGCCGGCCACCTCCTGCGTCTCCGCCAACCTGGCCCTGGCCGCGATCGTCTTCATCGTGTTCAATGTCGCCGGCCTGTGGCGCAACGGCTTCGCCTACATCAAGCACCTGGGCGGCCCCATCCTGGTGATGATCCCGTTCTTCTTCGCCATCGAGACCATCGGTCTGTTCGTGAGGCCCGTATCCCTCACCCTGCGCCTGGCAGGCAACATGTTCGGCGACCACACCGTCTTCGGCATCATGTCCGAGCTGGTGCCCTGGTTGCTGCCCTCCATCCTGCTCGGGCTGGGCGCGTTCGTGTCGTTCATCCAGGCCCTGGTCTTCATGCTGCTCACTACAGTCTACATCTCGCTCGCGGTGGCCGATCTCGACCACCACTAGCCCCCGAATTCCGTCTACAAGCTCTCTCTCCGCCGTCTTGGAGGAACAATGAAGTCGAAGTGGTTCATGCTGCCTGCTTTGCTCGCCACGGCCCTGTTCTCCGCCGCCGCCTTTGCCGAAGGTGCCCCCGAAGCCGCCGAAGTCGCCACTGAGGGTGGCGCGCTCGTCGGCCTGGGCGCCGGTCTCGCCATGGGCCTGGCCATCCTGGGCGCTGGCCTGGGCCAGGGCCTGCTGGCCAGCCGTGCCATGGAAGGCATGGCCCGCAACCCCCAAGCGGGTGGCCGCATCCAGATCGCCATGCTGTTGGCCCTGGCCTTCCCCGAGTCCCTGGTGCTCTTCGGCCTGGTCATCGCCTACATGCTGGTCAGCGCCGGCACCATCGGCCTGGGCTCCGGCCTGATCATGGGTCTGGCCATCCTGGGCGCCGGCCTGGGTCAGGGCCTGCTGGCCCGCTCCGCCATGGAAGGAATGGCCCGCAATCCCCAGGCGGGCGGCCGCATCCAGATCGCCATGCTGTTGGCCCTGGCCTTCCCCGAGTCCCTGGTGCTCTTCGGCCTGGTCATCGCCTACATGCTGGTCAACGCCGGCTGATCCAACCCGTAGTTCCGCCTCTTCCTGCGCGCCCCCTCGTGGGCGCGCTTCGTGCTGGATCGACCCGCCACCACTCCGAGGCACTGCCGGAAGAGGATGCAATCCCTATGGTTTCCGCATAGGACAGTCCCCGTCTGGTGACCCGCCCCTGTCACGGAGGAAGACCATGTCCCGCACCCTCAGCCTGCTCGCCCTCTCCCTGCTCATCGTCTCGGCGGCCGACGCCAAGAAGAAGAAGAAGGAAGAAGCCCCCCCTCCGGTCGGCTGGTACAAGCTGGAAGCCACCAAGAAGGACCCAGGCTGGCGCGGTGAGTGCTACTACCCGCCCGACTTCGAAGCGATGGACAACATCACCGACCGCCGCCTGGCCCGTCAGAAGGCCCTCGAAGAGATGAAGAAGCAGTGGCTGGGCCAGAAGGACGACATCGTCAGCTTCGACGCCGGCATGATCGACGACATCGACACCGTGCTGCTGGGGCGGCCCGAGCAGATCGAGATGGTCGCCGCCAAGAACGCCGAGTTCTGCCAGCCCGTGATGGCGTCGAACGGCGACACCGGCTCCTGGTCCTCCTGGCTCCAGGGCCTGCCCGCCAAGCTCACCGCCGGCGAGTGCAACACCCCCCTGGACTACCAGCTCATCCAGTACCTCGACCTGGGCAAGGGCTGGCAGGAGCAGATCCCCATGTGCCAGGGCGACCGCGCCCTGATCACGGCTTCGGTCAAGGACATGTACCGCTACGAGCAGAACGGCGAGTTCATCAACGCCGACGGGGACCTCGCCAAGCCCACCTCCGATCCCTCCCTGCCCTGCAACTTCGAGGGCTGCTACGCCGGCATGCTCATCGGCCGCTTCGTCACGGAGGACGGCATCGAGACCGTCTTCCCCATCGGCACCAACAAGGTCTTCGAAGCGCCCGAGCACGGCACCTTCAGCTTCACAATCAACGACACCTCCGCGTGGGACAACGAGTGGCGCAGCCAGGGCACCATCACGGACCACACCGCCATCACGGTGTCGCCCGCCGACTAGGCCCTGTCCTGTCCAGGTAGCCGCAGCGCTGTCGTCCCTATACGCTGGCGGGTGCACCGCATCTGGACACCTCCGTGAAGCTCTCCCGCAAGATCGCCTTCAGCCTCGTCCCACTGGTCGTCCTGGTGGTCGGGGGCGAGGTGGGCGCGCGGATCGCGGGCTGGCCGGAAGCGCGCCACGACCTGCCGTTCGAGCACAACCAGCCCTTCTGGATCACCGACCCCGGCCTCGAGGACCAACCCTTCCCCCACCGGGAGACCGGCGGCAGCTTCACCGTCAACACCGACGCCGAGGGCCTGCGCGCGCCTCTGCACGAGCCCAACGCGTCCGACGATCCCTTCCGCATCCTCTTCCTGGGCTGCTCCACCACCTTCGGCTGGGGCGTGGACGACCACGAGACCTACCCCGCCATCGTGGAGTCCACCCTCCACCAACAAGGCCGCACCGACGTCCAGGTCATCAACGGCGGCCAACCCGGCCACACCTCGTTCCAGGGTTCCTGGCTCTACCAGACGGTGGCCTCGGCCTACCAGCCCGACCTGGTGTTCTTCGGCTACGTGGTCCAGGACGCCCGCAAGGCCGCCTACTCCGACGCCTCCCAGGCCCTGCTGCAGCAAGACGCCCGTTTCCTCAAGCAGGGCCTGCTGTACAACAGCCGCATGTACCTGGGCCTGCGCACCCTGATCGACAACCAGCGCATCCAATCCAAAGAGCGCGAGGATGGCGGGGAGCAGGGTGTCTACCGGGTCAGCCGCGAAGACTTCGTCGACGCCATCCGCAGCTTCCAGGGCATGACCAGAGCCGATGGCGCCCAGCTGGTGTTGTTCGACTTCCCCCTCGAGCGCTCGGGCTACACCGCGGAGCACCGCCGCCTGGTGCGCATCGCAGCCGAAGAGCTGGACCTGCTCCACCTGGACATCCAGGCCGACATGGAGCGCGCCAGCACCGCCGAGACCCTCTACTTCCCCAAGGACCCGGGCCACGCCAACGCCGCCGGCCACGCCGTGATCTCCGACCGCGTCGTCCGCTTCCTGACCGAGAAGGACCTGCTGCCATGAGCGAGCCCACCCCCCGCGACTCCACCCTGGTCCTGCTGGTCTACGACGAGATCGATGGCCTGCAGCAGCTGTGGGACGACATCCCCGTCGACCAGTTCGTCGAGACCATCTGCATCGACGGCGGCAGCACCGACGGCAGCCGCGAGTTCCTCCACGAACGCGACATCCCCATCTACGATCAGCCCATCCCCGGCCGCGGCGTGGCCTTCCGGGTGGCCGCCGACGTCGCCAAGGGGAGCCGACTCATCTTCTACAGCCCCGACGGCAACGAAGATCCCGCGGACATCACCAAGCTCGACGATCTGCTGCTCGGTGGCGCCCGCCTGGCCATCGCGGCCCGCTTCGGCCCCGGCGCTCGCAACGAGGAAGACGACGAGCTGATCCGCGCACGCGCCAGAGTCAACCAAGCGCTGACATGGCTGGCCAACAAGCTCTTCAACGAGGGCCCCTGGGTCTACGACACCATCAACGGCTTCCGAGCCTTCCACAGAGCCGACCTGCTCGAGCTCGACACCACCGTGAAGCGCTTCCCCATCGAGTACCAGACCTCCCTGCGCTGCATGGCCCGGGGCTGGCCCATCGCCGAGCTGCCCACCCAGGAGCTTCCGCGCGCCGGAGGTGAGTCGAAGTGCCTGTCCTGGCCCGTGGGCAAGGACCACGTCAAGGTGCTGCTGACCGAGCTGCCCAACTGCCGCTTCCTCCGTGGGTCCTCAACGGGGTAGGATCAAGCGCTCCGCCCTGGAGGGCTCCGTGCGCACCCTGATTCGTTTCTTCCCCGCCCTGCTGATCCCCGCCTGTCTCTCGGCCCCACCGGTGCTCGATGCGGACGGCGACGGCTACGAGTACCCCGAGGACTGCGACGACGAGCGACAAGACGTCAACCCCGAGGCCGAGGAGATCTGGTACGACGGCGTAGACCAGGACTGCGACGACGGCGACGACTACGACCAAGACGGCGACGGTTTCACCTCCGACGAGCATGGCGGCGACGACTGCGACGACACCGACGCCGACATCAACCCCGACGCCTTCGAGACCTACTACGACGGGGTGAACCAGAACTGCGACGGCGACAGCGACTACGACAAGGACCGGGACGGCTACGACAGTGCCGCAGACTCGGAATGGGGAGACGACTGTGACGACAGCGACGCCGAGATCAACCCAGGCGCCACCGAGACCTGGTACGACGGCGTGGACCAGGACTGCGACGGCGCCGACGACTACGATCAGGACGGCGACGGCTACCCCTCCGACCAGCACCACGGCACCGACTGCGACGACCTGAACGACGAGGTCCATCCCGACGCCCCCGAGCTGATCAACGACATCGACGACGACTGCGACGACAACATCGACGAGGTGCCCTGGGAAGACGGGCCCCACCAGGCCGAGGACTACCACGCAGGGATCGAAGGCGAGCCCTCCACCTTCAGCGGCCTGGGCTTCGCAATCGCGGAGATGCCCTTCGACCTGATGGACGAGACCGACCTGGGCACCGCGACCCTCGACCCGGCGACGATGTCGATGGACGGCTACCCCGAGCTGCTGGTATCCGCACCGCTGGCCGGCTTCTTCGGCACCGTCACCAACACTGCCCAGGCCGTCTACCTGATCGTGGGAGCCGAGCCGGAGGCGCTGGAGCTGTCCGACGTGGCCACGAGGACCGCGCTCCGCTTCGTGAGCGAGGGCACCGGCAACCGCTTCGGTGCCACCGTGGAGTGGGTCCCCGGCATCGACGACGACGATGTGCCCGAGGTCTTGGTCGGCGCGCCCGCTACCGGCGTGGACGCCACCGCCACCGGCCTGGCCTACCTGTTCGCCTCCGAGGACTGGAGCACCGCCAACGGCGTGCCGTCGGAAGGGGGCGGCGCGGTCCGTAGCCTCGACGCCGAGCACGCCTCGGTCATCTTCGGCAGCGGTGACACCGGCGACGGCTTCGGACACGCCACCTGCCTGGGCAACCTCAGCGGCGGCGACGGCGGAGACGTGGCGATCACGGCCCCGGACGCTGGTGGCGACGGCTACGCCGTGGGAGAGGAGCCCGGGGCCATCGCCATCTACGCCTCGTCCGCCCTCGAGCAGGCCACGGCCCTGGGGCTGGGAGACGCCAACCTTGTCATCGTCGGCACCCAGGAGATCACCCACCTGGGCACCGCCCTGCCTGTGGTGGCGGACCTGGAAGCCAACGGCGCCATGGACCTGGTAGCCGCAGCGCCGGGCCAGGGCTCGGAAGCCGGCTGGGCGGGCTTGCTGCTGGGCGAGCACTTCACCACCGGCAACTTGACCGTCGAAGACTTCGACTACAACCTGTCGGGCTCCAGCGACTGTCTGGCCCTGGGCACGGCCCTGAACTCCGGGGCGGACATGAACGGCGACGGCTACGGCGATCTGGCGGTGCTGTGCGAGGACTCCAGCGGCGATCCGGTCCTGGAGCTGATCAGCGGATCCCTGTGGCTCACGCACAGCGACGCCGACATCGCTGATGTGTCCTTGCTCCGCGTCGAAGGAAGCTCGATCCCCACGGGCCTGAGCTCAATCCCGTTCAGGCTGCACGGCGACCTGAACGGTGACGGCTACCCGGAGCTGATGCTGGGCTCCCCGGGCGGCGAGGCCGAGCAGGGCCGCGGCCTGCTGTCGATGTTCTACGGCTCGAGCGACCTGTCGGGCACCGTCCAGGTGGACGACGCCGACGCCATGCTGGAGGGCCCCGAGTCCAGCTGGTTCGGCTACACCGACATCGAGCTCTTTCCCCAGGGCGAAGGCGAAGGTTCGCTCCTGCTGGTGGGCGCTTCGGGCTACGACTCGGCCACCGTCGGCGGGCTGCACAGGCCGGGCATGGTGTTCATCCTCGACCCGAGCGACGCCTGGTAGCGCACTTCAGCTGGTGATCACCCGATCGAAGGCGAGCCAGCGCCGCACGAGGGTGGCGGTCATCTCTCCGCGCAGGGCCATGCCCGCGGCCGTGGAGCCCAGCTTGACGTAGTTGGCGCCGTGAGCCAGCTGGATGAGCGGCCAGGGGTGACGGGCCAGGAAGCGCGAGCGGGTCAGCGCCCGCACCGCGCGCGGGGGCACGAAGGGCTTGGACAACAGCTGGATCAGGCTGATCCAGAAGGTCTCTTCCACCGGCCGCGGGTACTGCAGGTTGACCCGGTGTTGGTAGAAGGTGCGGGCGTTGTCGGGTCCCTCGACCTCGAAGGGGGTGATGCGCCCGTCGGCCAGCAGCTTGTTCGAGATCTCGTGGCCCGGGAAGTAGGTGATGGAGAACAGGTAGAGATCGAAGGGGTGGGGGAAGGCGCTGACCATGTCGAACATGGCCCGGAAGTCGTGCTCGGTGGACTCGGGGTCGTCGAAGATCAGCTGGTAGTGCGGGTAGACGCCGTGGCGGTGGAAGATGTGGGCCTTCTCGACCACGTTGTCGTCGTCGGCAAAACGATCGTAGAGGTCGGCGTTGACCCGCGCCGAGGCCTGAACCCCCATGTAGACGCCGGTGAGGCCCGCGGCCGCCAGCGCCGAGATGCGCTCCTCGGTCACCAGCTTGGGCTCGATGAAGATCTCGAAGGGCAGCCCGATCTCCCGGGGCCAGCGCTCGCAGAACTCCCGGAACCAGCCCTTGCGGAGGGTGAAGACCTCATCGTCGAAGCGCACCCGCTTGAAGCCCCAGTGCTCCCGGGCCGCCTTGATCTCGGCCAGCGTGGAGTCCACCGAGCGGTGCCGGTACCACTTCTGGCCCGCGTAGATCTCCTTCTTGAAGGTGGAGTTGTAGCAGTACGAGCACTTGTAGATGCAGCCGCGGCTGGCCATCATCTGGAACACCGGATCGCCGTGCATGGGGTCACCGGTGCGGTAGGACCGACCCCTGATGACGTACTTGTGGCCGTGGCTGTGGTAGTCGCGGAAGGGCAGCTGGTCGAGATCGCACAGCAGCGGCCGCAGGTCGTTGCGGACGTGCTCGCCGCCATCGCGGTGGATCCAGAGGTTGGGGATCGCCTCGAAGGCCTGGCCCGCGGCCAGGGCCTGCGCCAGCTCCTCGAGGGCTCCCTCGCCTTCGCCCCGGAGCAGCAGATCGGCGTGGGGGATGCAGTCCTCGGGCACCAAAGTGGGGTGGTTGCCGCCCCACATCACCGCCACGTCCAGCTCTCGACGAATGTGTTGCGTGAGGGTGCAGGCCACGTTGAAGTAGGGTGAGGCCCGCACCGACAGCGCGACGAGCTGGACCTGCTCACGACGCAGCACCCGCACCAGAGAGCGCAGCCCCTCGGGGGTGGGAGGTGCCAGGTGGTTGGAGATCCAGTCCTCGAAGTAGACCTCCACCGCGTGGACGCCGGCCCGCCGCAGCAGCGCCGCCAGCAGCCGCACCGCGTTGTTCTCCACGTCGTACAGGGAGACCAGGGCGATGCGGGGGCCCTCCTGCTGCGCGCGCTGGGCCAGGCGGACGAGGCGGGGATTCACGGGAGGTTTCCTCGGCGGGTGGAGGGCGTCAGCCTATCCGATGGATGTGCAAGGCCGCACCGGTCGGGACGAGAACGAGCGTGACCGCTCACCGCTCGAGTTATTGTGCCGGGTCTTCAGACGAAGCGAGGAAGCCATGACACGCGTCCGCACCACCATCCACGACGGCCCAGTGGTCATCGTGGGCGCCGGGGTCACCGGCCTGGTCGCGGCCCACCTGCTCGCCGAGGCCGGCGCCGAGGTCGTGGTCGTCGAGAAGATGGACACCTTGGGTGGCCTGGCCCGCTCGTATCAGTACGACGGCTTCACCTTCGACGTGGGACCGCACCGCTTCCACACCGCCAATCCCGACGTCTCCGGCTACATCGAGCGGGTGCTGGGCGAACAGCAGGTGCTCTTCCCCCGGCGCAGCGAGGTCTACTTCGGGGGCAAGTACTACCTGTGGCCCCTCAAGCCCCAACAGCTGCCCCAGCTCCCCCCCGGTATGGCGTTCAAGAGCGGCTTCGACCTGCTGATCAACGGCCTGCGCGACTACAGCGACGACAGCTTCGAAAACTACGTCCTGCGCCAGTACGGCCCCACCCTGTACGGCCACTTCTTCAGGGACTACACCGAAGACTTCCTGGGCCGCTCCCCCAAGGAGACCCACCCGGACTGGGCCAAGGCCGGCATCAACCGCGCCATCATCGACGACAAGCTGCAGATGCAGAACATCTCTCAGCTGGCCAAGTCCACCCTGATGCAGCTCAAGAAGACCTCGGCCATCGACTTCATCTACCCGGCCGGTGGCATGTTCACGATGTGGGACATCGTCGCCGAGCGCCTGCGGGAGAAGGGCGCCCGCATCCTGCTGGGTGTCGAGGCGGAGCTCGAGACCGATGGCGACCGTGTCAGCGCTGTCAACGCCGGCGACGAGCGCATCGAGCCGGGCCTGGTGATCTGGACCGGCCCCATCAACCAGGCCGCCCGCGGGCTGGGCCTCGAGCCGTTCGACCTCGACTACCGCGCTCTGCTCCTCTACAACGTGATGACCGAGCACGACTGCACCCACCCCTACCAGTGGTGCTACTACGGCGAGCGCGAGATCAGTTTCCTGCGGGTCAGCATCCCCCGCTTCTTCGACCCGGCAACCTGCCCCGCGGGCACCACCGGGCTCTGTGTGGAGCTCACCTGTCAGCAAGGCGACGAGCGCTGGCAACACGGCGAGCGCCTCACCGACTGGATCGTCGACGACCTGGTCAAGGTCGACCTCATCCCCGACCGCAGCGCGGTCCACGACGTGCGTCTCGAGCGCGTCCCCCAGGCCTACCCCATCTACCACCGCAACTACCCGGACGACCTCGACAAGGCCCAGCGCGCCTTCGCCGAGTTCGAGAACCTCCGCATGGCCGGCCGCACTGGGACCTTCTGGTACAACAACATGGACCACTGCATCGAGGCGGTCTACGACTTGGTGATCCGCCTGCTGCACGACACAGGCAAGGCGGGGGTCACGGCAAGCACGCTGGCGGCGGGAGAGTAGCCCCTACCAGAACGTACAGGTGTCGTTGATGTCCAGGCTGAGCAGGTCTGCGGCGTCGAGCACGGTGGGGCGATCCGAGGAATCGGTCTGGTCGACGTGCAGCACGCACCAGCCGGGCACGCCGTAGCCGCGGGTGCCGTCGGCCTCGAAGAAGTAGGCGGTCTCGGGATCGGTCGCTGTGCTGAACCAGACGAGCCAGGCGGTCTCGGTGCCGTAGCAGGCCGAGTAGACCAGAGTGTCCAAGCCATAGTCGTAGCCACCGGAGCTGTCATCGTCCGTGTAGCCGACGATGTACTCGTTGGCCTCGGCGATACCGGTGGCCTTGTCGATGTCCTGGTGATCGCTGTCGGGATCCCCGGAGATGGTCACCTCCCAAGGATCGGACATGGGCTCGTCGGCGATATGGGCCGCCACGGTGGACACGCCCTCGATCACGAACATGTTGAGCACACCGAGTTCCACAGAACTCATGCTCGTGGTACCCGAGTAGCTCCCCCCCACAGTGATGTTCTCGGTGGGCCACAGATCGGCCTCGAGGTCCATGGCGGTGATGTCTCCGACGGCCTGCTCCACCAGAGTGCCCGAGTCGATCTCCATGGCGTTCCAGCCCAGGGTGGCGCCCATGGACACGTAGCTGCCCCCCACGGTGCCCGAGATGTACATGGGCAGGTGCCAGCCGATACCCACGTAGGCCTCGCTGCTGTCATGGGAGCCGTCACCATCCACGTCATCGAACAGCAGGGGCAGGTAGTAGGCGGCGTACATGCCGCTCACGACCTCGCTCAGATCGGCACTGTCGGGATCCGGAACCTCGATGGTGACCGTGTCCGATGTCACCGCCTCGGAATGGAACAGCGATGAGGCGTCGGGCCCGGCGCTGAGATCGAGCAGGTAGAGCTCGAGCACCGTGCCCGCGTAGTCCCCGTCGATCTCGAAGGTCAGCTCTGTCCCCGTCAACCCGGTGTCGGTGTCCGCGTCGCTGTCCGCATCGGCATCCGCGTCCGTGTCCGCATCGGCATCCGCGTCGGTGTCGGCGTCGGTGTCGGCGTCGGTGTCGGCGTCGGTGTCGGCGTCGGTGTCGGC